>JBOGLB010000001.1:0-4350 GCA_050745965.1 Terriglobales bacterium
GCGCCAATAACAAAGGTATTGTCATGCGGTTTCGTAGCCGCAGTGCGATTTTGACTCGCAGACGTGGTGTCTGGCGCAGAATTATTCTGTTGCGCTGCTACCGATTGACTGGGCAGCCAACATGCCAGTGCCATCACAAGCGGCAACAACACCCCTGGTTTGAAAAGCAGGATCTTTGATCCTGTCGCCTTCACGTTCCCACTCGTAACCTGCAACAGTGCGGTGTTATTCATAGTGATGCTCAATGTCATTGTCCGTTGCTCTTAATTCCCTGCCCCACCAACACTGAGGAAAGATAGTTTGACGGAGGAGTCAAATGATAGTGCTGAATTTTGTACAGCAAGGTGCGATAGCTCACCTGTAAGACTCTTGACGCCGCCTTGCGATTCCAATGTGTTTGTTCCAGTGCCGTCACAATCGCATTTCTTTCCGCCTCGCCTTTGATACTTTGCACTAGCGACTTCAGCCCAAAACTACTTTCCTTGGATTCGAGGGAAGGCCGCGAAGGATCAGGTACAAGCTCCAGTTTAGCCGGAGCGGCCAGCGGTTCAGCCGCGATTGCCAACTTCCGCTCCAACTCGGTTATTGCGAGTTCCTCATCGCCCACCACTAAAAAGCGTTTAGCAAAATTTTCAAGTTCCTTAAGATTCCCTGGCCATGTGTAGTGTCGGCAAGCGCTCAGTACGGCGGTGGAAAAAGTTCTTGCCGGCAGATCGTAATGGCGGGCCAGCTGACTCATAAACTGTACCAGCAACAGGGATATATCTTCCCTCCGCTGCCTTAGTGGCGGAACATAAACGGTAAAAGCGCTCAACCGAAAGTATAGGTCTTCCCGAAGTTTTCCCTCAGCAAGCGCTTCTTCAATATTTACCTGCGTGGCGGCGATAACACGGAAATCAGATTCAACGCGGGCGTCGCCCCCAACGCGAGAAAACGTCTTGTCCTGAAGCAGGCGGACTACTTTCTCCTGCAAAGAAGGCGGCAAAGCCGTAATCTCGTCGAAATAAACCGTACCCTTTTGGCAAAGATCTAGCTTACCGGGAAGTGAACTGGGCCGACCCGCCACCACCGCACGGTCCTTGCCAAAAAGTTCGCTTTCCAAAAGGTCCGCCGGCAGCGCGGAACAATTCACACGCAGGAACTGGAAGCCGGAACGAACTGAAAGTTTGTGGATAAGGCGAGCGGCGACTTGTTTACCGCTGTCGCTTTGCCCGACGATTAGCAAAGGAGCGTCAATCTGCGATAACAGGTCCGCCTGGGCACGCAATTCCCGCATGGCCGGGCTGGCCGAGACAAAAACCACGTCCTCCGCGACTTGCTCTATATTTTCGCTCGAAACCGCAAAATCCGCCCGCTTCTGTGGCTGATCTGTATGCCTTTCAATGAGTGAAAGCAAGTTAGCCTCCTGGATCGGTTTCACCAGGTAATCTTTCGCCCCCAGTCGCAGCGCCTCAGTTCTTTGCAGCATGTCTTCAGATTGCGATAGCAAGACAACTGGAATATCCGGACGAATACGGCGCAGCCACCTTAACGTGTGCAAACCATCTGCCGCATTCTCTCCAAGATCAAGCAAGATAAGGTCGGGATAATCACGGGACTGCACCCTCTCCAAGGCCTGCCAGCCGCTGTCCGCGAGCTCGACCCGCCATGGATTCCCTTCCCCATTCCATTCCGGAAACGGCGCAGCAGTATCTCTGCTCACCAATAGAATTAATGCCTTTGTCATGGTGTCAGGGCAGCATTGGGATTTTTGGAAGGAATAAATGTTACCGGTCTACAAACAAGTCGCAGCGTTGGAGAGTACATGTCGTCTTCGAAGCAGAGACGCCTTGCTGATCTGGGTTAACATGCGTGCCCGTAGCTTCGCCCCGTCAGTCACAATTGGCAATCCGACCCAAGGCTACAACCCAAATTTGTGCGCGCTTTGGATGCGCTCGGAACAGAGGGAGGAACAACAATACGAGGGCTTGGGGAAGCCCAACAAACAAGGTTACACTATCACACGTGCAAGCACCTGCAAGAGGTACATGTTCTCGACGGTAACTGGCTCTGGTGACTGGTGGTTAGATTTACTTCAATGAGAGATGTATTGCCTAGAGAAGGATTACCTTAACTACGTCCCCACGGACCGAACGCCCAAAATCATTTTACACTTTAACGATTAACCGTATAGCATTGTATTACTTACATTTATTAATATGTTATGCGGCTCCATCCGAGCTCAGATGAGGGTTTTGTCTTGGGAATTTTACAGTTAGCTTCTTGCCCCTTATAAACTGCAAATACTTTCAACCAGCGGGATTGCGCCAAGCATTGCCATCCGGTACAATCACCACTGTACTTCTGTGTTTGTTCGTGTTATTTCTCCTCCAAAAGTTAGAGCGTTGCAGCAATGTGAGCGATGACTCACTGACGCGTTAATTGCTTATGAGTTAGCCTGTCGCGGAGCTTTGTCGCCTTTGGAGGATTCTATGCAAACCGGTCGGACGCAAGAACAGCGAATTCGGGTCTTGGTTGCGGATGGAACACGCATCCATACCGACCTTCTTGCAAGCTCGCTAAGGTGCAACCCGGCGCTTGAAGTTTTTAGTCACGCTTCTTCTAATTCGGCAAGCCTAGTCGAGACAGCCCTCAACAACAGAGTAGATATCGCAGTGATTGCTTCGCGCATGTCCGAGGAACCCCTTGGTGGCGTCGAGGCATTGCGAAAAATACGACTGGTCCGCCCCAAGGTTCGAGGCGTTATTCTGCTGGATTCGTCGAAGTCAGAAATAATTCTTGGCGCATTTCGTGCCGGGGCAAAGGGTTTATTCAGCCGGGACGCTTCCCTGGAAACTTTGTCTGAGTGTGTCCGAAAAGTTCATGCGGGAGAGGTGTGGGCTAATCCCGAACAGATTGCGATAGCGCTGGAGGCTCTTACGGCGTCTCCTACACTTCGCGCTGCTGATGGCAACGGTCTCAGCCTGCTTTCGAAGCGAGAATTGGATGTCGTATTCAGTCTGGCTGAAGGACTGAGTAACCGAGAGATCGCAGGCCGCCTGGGATTGAGCCAGCACACCATCAAGAACTATTTATTCAGAGTATTCGATAAGTTAGGCGTCTCCAGCCGAATTGAGCTGCTATTTTTGACGTTGAATCACCCGGGTGTAAAGAATCCGCTGGATCAACTCGATGGAAATATCTCCGAAAAAGGATCGAGTGTCGCATCTTCGCGGCTAGCCGCGGAGCAAGGTATGCCAATGGCTCAGATGTCATTGGCGGGCATGTATGCGGAAGGCAAGGGGGCAAAGAAAGATCCTCTGGCAGCGTATATGTGGTATCTGATTTGTGAGAAAAATGTTCTGGCGTTGCAAAATTCAATCAGCACTGAGAAACGGAAAATGGCCGGCTTGCTGACTACCGACGAAATACTGGAAGCTCAAAAGCTGGCGTCGGAACACAGTAAGAAGCCAGCGCAACCCACGGCGCGAACCCTTGTCAGACAGAAGATAGCGGCGACCCTCTAGGTCAGTTCTCGACAGCAGGAGTGGGCACACTCGGTAAACGTGCGGCACCATCCGCGAGACGTTCGGCAGTAAATGGTCTCTCGAAACCTCTGGCCCCTAGCTGTTGCGAATTAAGACCGAGCAATTTTTCGTGAGCGCAACCGCTCGCCTTCCTGATCATCCAAAGAACGCTGGCCGGGATGCGCAAAAAAGCAGGCAAAGCTGTTACCCGGGCGCCACGCATAATCTTATAGTTGTTCAGCCCGCGATTTTGCGACAGCATACCGTCATAAATTGTCCGCACTTCTGGCTGATCACGCGCAACTGTGCGGTAGCAATGGAGTAAAAGATCAGGAGTACCGAGTTCAAGAGCCCTGCCGGACGTCACAATTGTTTTGATGATAAGCGTGTTTTCCACGAGGCACGTGATTTCAAACGAGACAAATTCGTGTCCAACCAATGCTCCAAGAATCACTGCCTCGGGAAACTGAAACAATGCGTGCGCCCACGTTGCGAACTTGGTCCTCTCTTTACGCTTCGTGTCGAACCCATATTTAGTGCGCTCATAAAAAGAAAGGTACACAGGGTAGGCCCGTTCAGAAAATTGCTCTTCATCAATCATGCGGCGCACGCTAACCGAATTTCTGAATGCCTTCTTTAGCGTTCCACGCACATTATCGCGAAGCTTACTTACCTCGTAATCCTGGGGTCTTTGGAATAGAACAGGATTCAGATGGGAGTTGGAGAATTGCCCATCCTCGACTGCAGCTTGAAAAACTCCAATCCGCCCGAATCCCTCACGGATTCCAGTTACGTCGAATTTCTTAAACGGCAACAGCGGACGATAGAGAAATGGCCGTACCTG
>JBOGLB010000002.1:0-6255 GCA_050745965.1 Terriglobales bacterium
AACCATGTGTGGATTGTCACGGAAGAGAACCATAGTTTCGAAGAAGTCGTCGGCAATCCGGGCATGCCTTATTTCAATTCTCTGGCGGCGCAATATGGCCTGGCCACTGAATATTATTCCAATCAGCATAACTCGCTGAGCGCCCTCATGTGGCTTGTCGCCGGCCAGGCGGTCACGACTGACGACAATGCAACGTCGTGTTTTAACGTCAACAACATTGTGCGTGGAGTTCTATCCGCGGGACTCAGTTGGAAGTCGTATCAGGCGGATTTGCCCTATCCGGGCTTTCAAGGATTGAGCGCGGGAAACTATGTGCGGCGGCATAATCCCCTGATTGACTTTACGGAAAGCTGTTCCGGATCCCAGGCGCTCAATTCGGTTCCAATCGGCCAATTGATAACGGATATAAAGAACAATGAGACTCCGAATTACGCGTATATCAGTCCTAATTTGGACGAGGATGCTCATGACGGAACGCTTCCCGAGGCCGACGAATGGCTGGCACAAAATCTTCCTATGATTCTGGGCCGGCCCGAGTTCACTCCGGGCGGGGACGGATTACTGTTCGTAGTTTGGGACGAGGGTAACCTCGCCGATGACAACCGTTGCAGCGCGCGACTTGACTCCGGTTGTGGAGGAAGGCTGGCAACGCTCGTCATCGGTCCCCAAATTCGGCCGCATTATCAATCGGCGACACGTTACGACCACGCAAATCTGCTGAAAACGGTTTGCGATGCATTGGGAATCTCGTCTTGTCCAGGCGAAGCCGCTCTGGCCGTTCCTATGACGGATTTCTTTAATACCGTGAATATTATTGCTCCCCTTTCGAACACCAACGTAGCTTCTCCAGTTCATATTCAGGCGAATACTCAGAACGCCAGCCCGGTGATAGCGATTCAGGCTTATGTAGATGACGCCCTCAAGTATCAGGCGGCAGGCTCGAAAATTGACGCTATGTTCGCCATGAGTCCAGGTAAACACAATCTGGTGGTGCAGTCGTGGGATGCGAGCGGAGGTATCCATAAATCTGGGATTACAGTGAACGTGCAGCCCGAAGCGGTGTTTGTTTACTCGCCATTACCGCAAGCCGTGGTTTCGTCGCCGGTCCCGATAGAGGCAACTGCCGGGGGCAACAGCGTGGTACACACACTCCAGGTTTACGTGGATGATAATTTGGCCTACCAGGCAAACGGCAATTCAGTGAACGCGAATTTGCCGATGAGCTATGGGAACCATCATGTGGTTGTGCAGGCTTGGGATAATTCGGGTGGAATTACGAAAAACAGCAATTACATTACGGTTGCGAAACCGTCCATCACGGTCTCCAGTCCCACGCCTGCGTTGGCATATTCGCCGGTTGAGATTAACGCCTCGGCGCTGGATCCAAATCGCGTTTTCGCGACCCAGGCCTATGTTGACGGCGTCCTACGCTACGAATTTAGCGGCAGCGGATTACAAGTGCTGTTGGCGATTCCACCCGGAACTCACTCTCTGACCATTCAGGCGTGGGACGTAGCGGGAGGAATTTACAAGCGGAACACTGTAGTAAATATAAAAGCAGTGCCGGTTAGCATCACGCTGCCTGTCAATCATGCAACTTTAACGTCGAAGGTACAGATAAATGCGTCAGTGCCCGGTGACAGCCCTGTTTATACCATGCAGGTTTTTGTAGATAACGAGTTGCAATATCAAGCCAGCGGCACCTCTGTAAAGACCGTCTTGTCCATGAATCCGGGAACCCACTCGGTCAAGGTGATGGCGTGGGATACGGGCGGAAGTACCTGGCAGAGCAGCGTAGAAGTTACGGTCGCGAAATGAGTTCGTGTAGTTATGTTTTGGGAGACCGGTCCGCCTCCCGGCCAGCCCGGCATGCTCAGGCCAGTTAGTTTGGCAATTCGGTCAGAAATTCCAAGCCGAAGCAATATCCGGTGCGGTTTCTCACGATTGCGGTAACCCGGGTTTTGCCCAGGGTCATGAACTCGACCTCGGTGAGGTCTCCAGGTTTGAGGTGGGCGCCCGCGCACAGCGACATTCCACCTTTGCTCATTTCCAAACCCAGGCCGGGAACAACCATTTCAGAAGAGCCGTTGCAGACTGTGATTCCGACCGGCAGATCAACTGGATAACGTTCCCATCGGCGGCTATTTTCGGAGGAGGGCATGTGTGGCCTACTGGACCGAATGATTCAGTAAAGCGATCCTAGTCAAGGATAAGAAGAGAGGCCAAGTTACAGGAGTACACGACAGATTTCACTGGCAGGGAGGACTTTTTTCCGGATGGTTATGTCCTTCCGTCATCCTGGCAGATCAGTTACTCTTACCCCCTTGCAGTAGTCGCAGGCCGTCGGCTTGAAGGATGCGCTCGATTTGATTTCGCGCGTGCACCGCCCACGGACCGGCTGTATCAAGTTTCACATATGCGCGCCAGTGCCGCAGAGCGCTTCGCGGTTGTTTCAGTTTCTCAAATGCCAGCGCCAGGTTGTAGTGCGCGTCTGCATAGGTGGGCGCGAGTTGCAGCGCTGTCGTATAGGTTTTGACCGCTTCCGTGACGCGTCCTGTCTCGTAGAGGACATTCCCTAAATCAAAATGAGCGAGCGCATAACGCGGATCAATCTTGATCGCAGCGCGGTAATGCTCTTCTGCCGCACTGTAATTTTGACGATTGTAATGCAGGGTTCCCAGGTTAATGTGCGCGGCGGCATGATCGGACTCCAGTTCCACAACTCGCTCATAGAGCGCAACCGCTTGCAATTGATTGTTGGGATCGTCTTCCAGCGCGATTGCCCGGGCGAATAGGTCCGAAGCGTCGTCATTGCGAGTTACATCCGGCTGGTTTTCTTCCACGCTTTTCTGCTCGCTTTTTGGAACCGCAGTGCTCGTGATCAGACGGTCCGCCGGAGTGAAGTCGAACATGAACTGCCCGGCAATAGGTTCCACCAGTCTTCCCATGTGCCGAAAAGCGATTCGGTGGCCGGTCGTGAATGCTCCCGCTTCAAGCAATGGATTCTTCATTCCGGAAACCTGCCGCTGCATTGCCGCCAGCGATTGCCGGATGATGGCCGGCCGCACTTTATATGCACACAAATCCCGAATCTTTTTAATTTGTACCAAGTCAGAAAAGGAATAGTTTTCCCCGACGGCTACCAGGTTAGCTTTTTCCCAAGCTGCCAACTGGCGCGCCGTGAGCCGAAGAATTCGAAGCAGGTCTGCCCGACTGTATCGGTACACTTTTTTATGGGAACTTACTGCCGCTATTATCTGGAAGGTTGCGCCTTGTTCGCAAGGGGAAAGTGTCAAAAAGGGGAATCTTATCTGTTAACCTGCAACGTCAATGGTGCAGAAGCTTCTCGCACAAAACTTTACAGTCATTCCACGATTCTTTACGCCATGCGCCCCTAACGGCATGATTGAATCTAACTATATTAAATACCGCGAGGAGTATCGCGACGAAGCCTCCGCGTCAATTTCGTTAATATTAGCGAGGTCGGAAAACAGAAATGAGGAGTGCAAGTGTTTTGGTCTAATAGGCTCCCCACGCCAAGAAGAATTCCATTGGGACGCGTGCTTGTTCTCGTAACCATCATTGCCGCGACCGCTCTCGCTCAGGGCCAATCGGTACCAACTTCCGACGGGAGGCCGGTTGCTGCGTCACGCCCGGTAGGAGCGGTCAAATCAATCAACGGCAACCAGGTGACTCTCACAACCGACTCAGGTTCTGAGATCAATGTGACATTTCAGGATTCAACTCGCATTCTCCGCACCGCGCCTGGGCAAAACACCTTGAAGGGCGCCACGGCGATGCCATTAACCGAGCTACAGGTCGGTGATCGCGTCCTTGTGCGCGGAACGCCTTCCGACGACGGAAAATCTATCGTCGCATCGCTTGCTGTGGTCATGAAACGGTCCGATATAGCGGCGAATCACGAGCAGCAACGGGAAGCATGGCAAAAAAATGGTGTGGGGGGACTGGTGAAGGCGGTCAATCTGACTGATGGCGCGATCGAGATCTCTATTGCCAGCTTTGCCGGGACGAAGGATGAGACCATACACACGTCGAAATCCACGATCATTCGTAGGTATGCGCCGGACTCGGTGAAATTCGATGACGCAAAGCCGGGTACGCTGGATCAGATCAAACCCGGGGACCAACTTCGCGCGCGTGGGACGCACAGCGAAGACGGCACGCAACTCGATGCGGATGAAATCGTCTCCGGCTCATTTCGCAACATTGCCGGGACTGTCTCGTCCATTGACGCCGGGCAAAATACGCTCACCGTGACGGATTTAATTGAGAAGAGCACTGTGACGGTGAAGATAACGCCCTCCTCCCAGATGCGACAGCTTCCGGCGATGTTTGCTCAGCGAATCGCCATGAGACTCAAAGGTGTTTCGGGGCCGGATGGGGCGCCTGCCGCTCCGACAAGTGCCGCCCCAACGGGGAACCGCACGGGATCATCCGTGCCGGCTGAGCACCGTAGTGCGTGGAGGAATGGTGGAGGTCCTCCCGGAGGAAACCGCAGCGGTGGTCCGCCAGATTTTCAGCAGATATTAAGCCGGCTTCCGGCAGTGACCCTCGCCGATCTGCATAAAGGGGATGCGGTCATGATCGTAGCCACGGAAGGTTCCGCAAGTTCAGCTCCAACCGCAATCACCATGCTGAGCGGGGTTGAGCCGCTCCTGACTGCATCTCCGGATAAGAATCGCGCCTCGACGCTGCTCTCGCCGTGGAGCCTCGGATCGTCCACCGAGGCAGGGGATGCCGACGCGCAGTAGTTAGGTTAACCGTTACTCAGTATTTTGCACATGCGAGAGACCGAGTGAAGTTTTGGCAAGACAGTTCGCGAGTTAGGTCCCACTTTGTGGGAATAATTTTGCTAGTATGGCTAGTTTCCGCCGCAGCCCTTCATGCGCAATCCCCTACGGGCAGTCTGCATGGGACGGTTGCCGATCCCAGTGGGGCTGTGATCCCGCGGGCCGTTGTGACGGCGACTTCTAGCACTGGCCAGAAGGCTTCGGCTACCACCGATAACGTCGGCAATTATCAAATTAAAGGATTGGCTCCTGGGCAATACACAGTAAGCGCAAATGCCAAGGGCTTCGCCGCTTCGGCGGCGCAGACCGCGACCGTGGCCGCGGGACGGCCGATGAAGTTGGACATTCCCCTCGCCATCGAAGTCGCGCCGGAAAAAGTCGAAGTGGAAGCGCAGGGCACTACCGTTGACGTGAACCCTGAAAATAATGCGAGCGCAATCATCATCAAAGGAAAAGATCTGGAAGCGCTTTCGGAAGATCCCGACGAGTTGCAGCAGGAATTACTGGCTCTGGCCGGACCGTCCGCCGGCCCCAATGGAGGCGAAATATACATTGACGGCTTCAGCGGAGGGCAGATTCCGCCGAAGTCGGCGATTCGCGAGATTCGAATCAATCAGAATCCCTTTTCCGCCGAATACGACAAAGTCGGCTACGGTCGAATCGAAATTTTCACTAAACCCGGGACCGACCATTTTCACGGTCACGTATTCGCGGACGGCAACAGTTCCGCCTTCAACTCGCAGTGGAATCCACTCCACACCGCTCAGCCCGATTATCACTCCGTGCTTTTCCATGGAGATATAAGCGGGCCGCTGGGAAAGAAGGCGTCATTTTTCTTTAGCGCGCAACGCAGAAACATCAATCAAAATTCCTTGGTTGACGCCACGGTGCTGGATTCCAACTTCAATATCGTGCCATTCAGCGAAGCCGTTCAGAATCCCAGGACCCGCACCAGCATTTCTCCCAGAGTGGACGTGCAGCTTAGCAAAAATAATACTTTGACGGCCCGATATGAGTTTGAGCAGAACAACCAGAGCAACGAGGGGGTTGGAGGCTTTTCTCTGGTCTCGCAGGCGTACAACGACAATCAAACTGAACAGTCATTACAGTTAAGCGACACGCAGGTGATCAGTTCAAGCGTGGTCAACGAAACGCGGTTTCAGTACCACCGGGAAACTGAAAATCAAACTCCCCAAAGCAGCGGCCCTACGATATCGGTCTTGCAGGCCTTTACTAACGGCGGAAATCCACAGGGAACCGTCAAGGACACGCTGAACCGGTATTAATTTCAGAACTACACCTCGATAGTTCACGGAAAGCACTTCATAAAAGTCGGGGCGCGACTGCTGGCGGTCACGGATACGAATCAATCAACCGAGAATTTTAATGGCAGATTTACATTCCCTTCGATTCAGGCATATCGGGTAACGCAAATGGGGCAGAC
>JBOGLB010000003.1:0-4267 GCA_050745965.1 Terriglobales bacterium
CTGTAAAATTGCTGTGAAGCTCCACCATCGTATTTCCAGCTGGAACCAGGTCGGAACCATACACTTGTATCTCATAATTATCTTGAGCGTAGGCCGCGGGAATGAAGCCAGTGGCCAATGTGAACAAGCCTGCGAAGGTCCATCGGCAGGTCGCACTTTGAAGCAATCGAAAAACTGGCCCGGACACAGGCCAATTGTAACCAGCGAGGCTGTCAGTGATATAGGCTTAAATTAATTGAGTTGGGTTACGTCTCTTCGACTCTCGATGATTGAATTCCTCCGAAAGGAGATTCCAGGCGAACGAGCGGCACCAGCGGTGATGGATTGCCTGCGTGCAAGCCGCACTCGGTCTTCTGGAAACCAGCCCAGCGTCCCGCTCGCGAACCTTCGCCGGGTTTCACGGCTCTGGTGCAGTGAGTGCAACCGATGCTTGGGTAGTCGCGGTCGTGGAGGGGATTATAAGGAACATTGTGCTTGTGGATGTAATTCCATACCGTTGATGCGGACCAATCGGCCAGGGGGTTAATTTTGATCAATTGAAATTTATTATCCCATTCGATTTTGCTGGCGTTCGCGCGAGCCGAGGTCTGGTCCCGACGGATCGCTGTAATCCACGCACGCAGTTCGTCCAACTTATTTTTCAGCGGCTCAACTTTCCGAATGCTGCAGCAGCGGTCAGGATTCCGTTTCCACAGTTCCGGACCGTGCTCAAGAGTTTGTTCTTCCGGGGTCAGCGCCGAATAAAGGCGTTCGACCTTGATCTTGTAACGCTTCTCGACGCGGTCAATGAGGTCATAGGTTTCGGGGAATAAAAACTCCGTGTCCCCGGTGAATACTCTGACATTTGGGTTGATGCGAGTCGCGATATCAATGAGCGCCATACCTTCAACGCCGAATCCCGTAGCCATTGCCACATCGTCACCGAAAATAGTGAACGCCCAGCGCAGCACCTCCTCTGGCTTCCATGACTCCGACTGAAGCTGGATGTCTTCCAAGGGTTCTCTCACTCTGATCTCTCCAAGTCTTGCACCAGTTCTCGAAATCGCCTGAACGGCTCAAGCGGAATATTCCCTGCAAATACAAGCGACGCAACTTCATTAATTGGGGAGGGCTGTCGTGCGAGCCGCACCACTTCCCCAATTACCAAAAGAGTAGGAGAGGGCAATCTTGGCGCGGAGTGTAAATCCAGCAACGTGGTGCGGTGGACTTGCTGATCGGGCGAGGTCGCCTTCGAAATAACGGCGCATGGAGTGTTGGGCGCCAATCCCGCAGCTATCAACTGTGTGGACGTGGCGGCGTAGTTATAACCCGGCATGTAAACCACTACCGTGGAGCCCGCTGCGATCTGCCTCGGCCAGTCGTTATTGAAGCGACCGTTCGAACTTTCGCTTGGGGAACTATGCCCGGTCAGTACAACCAAAGAGGACGAGAAAGCGCGATGCGTGAGCGGAATCTGAACAACCGCAGCGGCGCCAAGCATCGAGGAGATTCCAGGAACAATCTCGAATTCGATGTTGGCCCGCCGCAGCGCCTCAAGTTCTTCACCAGCGCGTCCGAAAATCAGGGGATCCCCACCCTTCAATCGAACGACCTGCAAATCCAGCAACGCGTACTGGACCAGCAGCACATCAATTTCCTGCTGCCGAATATTCTTGCGTCCGCCGCGTTTGCCTACATTGCGAACCAAAGTGGAAGCCGGAATCAGTTTCAAAATTTCTGTCCCAATTAGTTCGTCGTGAAGCACCACGTCAGCGGACTTGAGCAGGCGCAGCGCTTTCAGGGTCAGCAGTTCGGGATCGCCCGGCCCAGCGCCCACGAGATAGACTTTGCCGCTCATGCTTCAGTCCTCTCGTAAATTCTTTCCGACAATTGCGCAGCTTGAAATGCTTCCAAGCTGGCAAGCTCATGCAATTTCTGCCTGCGGTCTTCGGGGTTAATACTCGACGCGAAAAGTTCCTGACGAAGACGGCCCAACTCACTCACCCATTCGGCATATTCCGGGCCAAATTGTTTTTCGAGCTCACTTCTCAGGCGTTGTGCCAGAGCCGGGCTGTTGCCGGCGGTTGAGATTGCAACTTGAAGATCGCCGCGGCTAACGACTGCGGGATAGAAAAAGTCGCAATGCTGGGGGTCGTCAACCGAGTTGCAAAGAATGCCCTTCCGTTGCGCCGCAACGAAAATCTCCTCATTTGCCTCCGGCGAGGAAGTCGCGGCAATAACCAGAATCGCGCCGTCGAGATCAGTTTCCTCGAAGACTCGGCGTTGCCTTTCAATGACTCCGGATTATGCCCAGGCTTCGACCTTTGCAGTCGCTTCTGGTGCAACCACAATTACGTTCGCATGGGCATCCAAAAGGCTCTGAATCTTCGGCTCACCGACCTTGCCCGCCCCCACGACGACGCAGCGACGGCCATCCAGCTTCAGAAATAGTGGGAAGAGGCTCATGCGGTTAGCCTTCAACTCCCTGAGGTACGCGTCCCACAGGAACATCGCGCAAAACCACAGGCACGAATTCGCCTGCCAAAATCTCTCGTAACTTGGTGTCGCTGTGCCGCGAAAAATATCCGCGGAGATTTTCTCCTGCCAAGCCCTCGTCGAGATAGTTGCGCAACAATCTCTCGATCGCCTCGGGCACATCTGTCGCGAGGCAACGGTAACCAATCGGACGCGCGATAGACTGATGCAGCCCGACCGCTCCGCCGACGCAGAAGTAGTAAGCATCCTGCATCTTGCCGTCCACTTTGATCTTCTTGCCTTCCAGTCCAATGTCGGCAATCCAGTGCTGTCCGCAACTGTTGGGACATCCGGTCACATGCAGTTTCAAGTGCTGCTCGAAGCCGGGAAGGCGTTCCTCTAATTCCTCGACCAGCCAGCGGGAAAAACTCTTCGTCTCAGTAATCGCGAGTTTGCAAAATTCAGTTCCGCTGCAAGCGATCGCGCCACGCCAGAACGCCGAGCCGGCGACGGGCAATCCAATTGCGCCGAGGCCGCTGGCTAATGCCGCCGCGTTCGCATGGGGAACATTCACAATCACCAGATTCTGCATGTTCGTGGTGCGAAGGTGGCCGTCAGCGTAGCGGTCGGCAAGATCGGCGGCGGTTCGCAACTGATCTGCATTCACTCTGCCCCGTAAGACCGCGGCTCCGACATATGAAAATTGCTGCTGCTTCTGGCGATGGATGCCGACGTGGTCCCGGTACACATCGTCGGGAGCTTTTTGAGGCACGGCGGGATCGAGCCGGAAACCAATTCGATTTTCCAGTTCATGCTGAAAGCTTTCGGCAGTCCATCCATGTCGCAGGAAAAGATATTTCAGGCGGGCTCGTTCGCGGTTTTCACGCAGATCGGTGCTGTCCCGGAAAATAGTGGCGATTCCTTTAAGTACCGGCATCACCTGCTCCCATCGAACAAAAGCGTTCAAGGGAACTCCAAGATGAGGCTGGGAGGAAAGGCCTCCGCCGACGCGCAAGGCAAATCCATTTTCGGTGGTACTGCCTGAATCGCGACGAACGCCGGTTAGCCCGATATCGTTGATTTCCGGATATTCGCACCACACTGGGCAGCCGCTGATACTGATTTTGAATTTGCGCGGAAGGTTATAAAACTCTTCATTCCCGGCAAAAAACTGATTCGCTTCGATGGCCAACCGCGATGCGTCGCAAATTTCATGAGCGTCCACACCTGCCAGGGGGCATCCAGTGATGTTGCGGGTCACGTCCCCGCAGGCGCCGAGGGTATTCAGGCCGCAAGCCCACAAAGCTTCGAGAACGTCGGGCAACGACTCAATCGTTACCCAGTGCAACTGAAAATTCTGGCGGACGGTGATGTCGGCCATGCCGCGGGCGTGGCGCTGAGAGATGTCTGCAATTGTGCGGAGTTGGTGCGATGTAAGGAGTCCATTGGGAATGCGAATGCGGACCATAAAATAGGGCAGCGCGTTTCCGGTGCCGCCTTTTCCGCCGAGAACTCCGGCTCCGTCGCCCTGTGTGTAAACGCCCCACCAACGGAAATAAGTTCCGATCCACTCTGGCGTAATGGAGCCAAAGCCTTCGCGCGCGAAGCGGCGTATTTCATCGAGACCTGTCCACGGATTCATCTCCCGTTTGAGCCGCTCGGCCTTTTGCGCTTTCGATTCTGTGACCGTATTTGCCATAAAAAGTAAAAACCCACCGCCAGTAACCAGACTGGCGATGGGTTTCGATTTTGCCGATACTAGAAAATTCTTAGGTCAGCAACATCCCCGCGCCAGTGGACGCACACATACAAC
>JBOGLB010000004.1:0-5546 GCA_050745965.1 Terriglobales bacterium
GGGGTCAAAGTACTGATCGTTGATGACAATCGCACAAACCTTAAAATCCTCGAGCGGATGCTCGGCGGTTGGGCCATGCGTTTAACGACAGCCGAGAGCGCCGAAGAAGCAATGGTCCAACTATGCTCCGCACAACAATCCGGCAATCCCTATGCTCTTGTTTTGACCGACTTGCTAATGCCCCAGGTGGATGGATTTGGCTTAATTGAAAGGATTCGCCAAAAACCTGAACTGGCAAGCGCCACCATCATGATGCTAACCTCCGCGGGCCAAAGAGGAGATGCGGCCCGTTGCGAGGAACTCGGCGTCTCCGCTTATCTAATGAAACCTATCCGGCAGTCAGAGCTTCGCGAGGCGATCGCACAAGTCCTGGGCGTTCACCATGGTGGAGATGACACTCCTTTAGTTACCCGATTCTCAGTGGGACAAGCCGAGAGTAGTTCTGAATCCCTAAAGATATTGCTGGCAGAAGACAATGCAGTCAATCAGCGCGTCGCCGTAAGGTTGCTGCAAAAAAGTGGTCACAGCGTTGCAGTTGCCGCCAACGGAAGAGAAGTTCTTGAAATGCTGCAACGAGACCAATTTGACCTTATTCTCATGGACGTCCAGATGCCCGAAATGGACGGTTTCGAGACGACCGCGGAGATTCGAAGGAGTGAAAAGCATACCGGCCTGCACCAGCCGATAGTGGCAATGACGGCGCACGCAATGAAGGGAGACCGCGAGCGATGCCTCTTTGCAGGAATGGACTCCTATCTTGCCAAGCCCATCCATTCCGATGAACTGAATATGGTTCTGAAAGGATATTTACCGAGAGCCAATCTTGCGAAATCTGCTGGAAAAGGGCAGTCTTGAACTGATCGCCGCACTTTGCGCAATAGCTACACTATTTTGCCCGGCGACGTGGAAAGGCAGACGGCTCCGAATCTTATTTCTTTCGGCTCCCGCCCTTTGGACTCCGCTTCAGGTCCTTCAAGTCGGTGCTCCGGCCTAAAGCTTGTTTGTTGGTCACGAGGTCGTCCAATGAAATGAAGTGCACCGGAACACCGAAGAAAGTGCTCGCAACCCTCTTTCTCCACGCATCAGCGAACTGGACGCCTGTGATTTCGGTCAGGATATCCACGCGGACCGGAGCGATTCCAATCTGATAGACGAGTTGCTTTTCGGTGAATGTCTCCGCAGTGATCCGATCATGCTCCAAGGGAGCGCCGAATTTTTTGAGCGCTGCGACCACCCGCGCAGAATTTTGCGGCGAATTGTGCACCCATACGTCGAGATCTTTCGTATAACGCGGCTCGCCATATTTCATCACTGCGAAGCCGCCTACGATTAAGTATTCAACCTCAAATTCGTTTAAGAGTCGTAGCAGTTCTTTGTAGTGAGGGCTTTCTGCCATGGCTGGTTTCCTCGGCTAATTCCACCATCTCCCACGCAGCGGAAAAGATGGCTTCATCTCCTTGCTCCTGCCAAAACTCAATATCAAACGAACGGTCGGGGAACCCGTGCTCTACCAGGCGCGTTTTCCACTTTAAATTTCGAGAAGTGCTCATTTTGCCTTCTTCAAGTCGGCCTTATCTGGTAATCGCCCCTTTTAGACTTCATTGCAGCATAAAAAAAACGACGGTACTGGTGCGCCAGGAACCATATCAGCATATCAGGTAGAACGGCCTCGATCTTGTAGTCCAGTGTCGTGCCCGGACAGCTCACATGCAGTGCCCCGAAAGCGATCCTCTAACAGCGGATATTAAAGGATATCGGCGTATCCTTCTAACGATAGAAACGCGACTCAGCGGACGCGGTACAGCCTCGGTGATCTCTCAGCGAATGAGGGGGGCTATAACAATTTCCGTCAGGAAATTCCACGGGCGGCAGCCGCTCACGATGTTTCATGCCATGCTGACTAACGGCACTTTGTATTGAAGCAGAGATTCTGACTGAAAAATGGCATCACATGGTTCTGGAAACGGTCAGCAACCGCACTTGTGTGCGTCCCGTGAAACACCTCGAAGCTGTTAGCGATTCCATACTTATCTAGAACATCGTGCAGCTTGATCGTGTCGAATCGCAGGCCGTCCTGGTCTCCCACGTCAATGGCAATGCCGTGGTACTTGCGTAGATTATCAATGTACTGATCAATGAAGGCCAGCGGTGCATTAGCTGTCCATTTGGCAAGAATATCGGGCTGTACCGCGCCGTCTTTAAACGGAAGGGCGAGATAGAGCGGTGGGTTCTTAGGGTCGGGTGACCACGCCGCCGCACTGGCAAGCTGGGCACGCGCAAAGAAACCGAGCTTGGCAGAATCCTCGGGAGTTTTCACGGATTCGAGGGCTTTCTCCATTTCGGGGTTCCCGGGACGGGCCGGGGACAGGCAACACGGGCTCATGATGTACAAACTGCCGAACACGTCGGCATGTTTCATTCCGATGCGGGTTGCGCCGTAACCTCCCATTGAGTGCCCAACCAGGCCGCGGCTGCGTCGCTCAGGAATCGTCCGGTAATGGGCGTCCATGTATGCGACCACATCGTGCGCGATGAATTGCTCAAAATCCCCAGTTGTGACCGAACTCGAATACATCGAACCGTTGTGCACGGTCTTGGAGTCGGGCAGCACTACGATCATCTCTTTCGCGCCCTGAGCAAAAGCGCCTTCGATGGTCTGCGGCACATGGATTTCGTGGGTCCATTGTTCCGCTCCAATGGAATAGCCGTGCAATGCATAGACGACCGGGTAGCGGCGGTGCCTCTCTTTGGCGTAGCTGGGCGGCAGGAACACGATCGCGTCGCGATCAACGGCATCGCCCTCCAAGTTGCCTTCGAGCGCCGCCCCGTTGATCTTGATGTGCTCAACAGCCACCGGCTTGGCATTCGGAACTATCGGGGGCACTTCGGTCTGAACCTGCGCGACGCTCAGCCCAAGGTTAGCAAACACCAGCAGAATAAAAATGGCCAACGTTGCGAAAATCTTTAGTCGCAGAATCATCGTGTTCTCCATAAATTTTTTGCGCTGAACCGGGCAATGACTTTGCAGCGCGAATTGCTTCGTCGTCATTGCGCTGCCTGCACCACCGGAAACTGATAAATATTGACGCTAATGGGGGCGACCGAGAGCGTCTGCGTCGCGCCGCCCAGCGGGACCTCTTTCACCGCGACTTGTGGCTGCTGGCCAACCTTGTTGGTTGCGTCCAGGTTTTTCCCTGTCATCTGCCATAGCGCCGGTTTGCCTGCGAGCCGCATGCCGGCGACATTCAGATCGAACTTCTGTTCCGATTCCGTGGCATTTATGACGGCAACAGTGAGGAACTTGTGGTCCGGGGTGAGCGCCGCGAACATGTCGAGCGGATAAGTCGGGCTGCCGGAATTTGTCTCAGGCTGATCGCCGCCGACGGGATACTTGGGCGCCGGTTGTGGCGAGTTTCCTGAAAGAGCGACGGGCACGGAGCCGGGAACGAAGTGATCGCCGTACAGCTTGAACAGAAGTCCGGTCGTGTTAAGGGTCGCAGCAGTGGGGCTATAGTCAAGCGTCGAGACACCCATGGTGTGCGCCGACATCGTGAGGAAATCGGTCTGCCGGAGCATTTCGTTAAAGACCATCCCGTAGGCGAGGGCCAGCTTGAGATCGGGCATTCGATTGAAACTTCCGCCGAAGTAGGCGTACTCATCCATGGACAGGAAAATGTGCTTATCCAGCATCGCGGGAAAGCGTTGCTGGTATCGTCGCCATTCCTGCGCCTTCAGGTGCACGATGTTGGCTGGATAACGCGCGTACTCGATCGGCGTCTGGTCTACTTTGTCATAGCCATCTGCGGTGGGAGCATCCAGCGGCAGGTTTTTGGCCTTTTGCAGATCAAAGTGTCTGCTGCCCTGCGCATACCAGTGCTGAGTGATGCCGGAGAAGTTGCCCCAACTGTGCTGGAGGAGGCCGCCAGTCCAGTCCTGCGGCGTGCCTTCGAGGGCCTTGAGATTGTCCACATCCTTGGCGCGCATTTCGCCGGTCAGGTCCATGGCTTCAAGCATGTTGCCGGAAGCCAGCAGGGTGATGGATGGGGCAGCCTTGCGCATCGCTTTGGCGAATTCATTGTGTTTGAGAACGTAATACTTCAAATCGGTCCGGCCCAGCTGCCATGTCCCGTAAGGCTCGTTGCCGATGTCCCAGAATCTGATGTGATAGGGCTCGGGATGGCCGTTGCGCGCGCGTTCCGCCCCAAGACGTGTCTTGACCGAGCCGTTCATGTACTCGACTTCTTCTCCTGCGGAGTGCGCATCACCGAAGCCCGCGTTCACAGTGATGTACGGTTCTACGCCGATGAACTTGCAGAGCGTCATGAACTCGTCCATGCCCACGTCGTTTGTCTGCATTGCGTTCCATGCATAATCAAACATAGGCGGACGCTTGTCCGGATCGCCGACCGAATCGTACCAACTCCAGTCGGAAAGAAAGTTGCCGCCGGGCAGCCGCCAGAAACCGGAGTGCAGCTGGTGCAGGAGCGCGATCGTATCGGGCCGGAAGCCCTGGACGTTGTCAGCCGGCATCAGCGAAGCCGTCCCGATGTGCAAATTCCCGGTCCCCGTACCCACGATTTCGAAAGTGCCAGCGTCGGTATCGCCATTCGCAGTAAAACTGAGCGGGAATTTTTTGTAGGCATCAGATAGCGTGGCAATGGAAATGGTCTGCCGGTCGTGAGCGCCTTCTCCCCAAACCAAACTGACCTTTACCTTAGAGCCCCGGGTGCCGCGAAGGTAGATTCGGCCGGTATACTTCTTGCCCTTCACCAGCGCAATGCCAGATTGCAGGATCCCGTGCGGAGTGGAGGAATCGAGTTCGATGCGCGGACTCTGGTCGCCGACAAAGGGATGGTCTTGGTCCATCACCACAACTTCGTCGGGACCGACAGGGCGCCACTTGCGAAGCTGCATGCCGCGAAATCCCTGCCGCGGGGGCGAAGCCTCCTCCTTGGACGTGATCGGGAAGTAGAATTTTCGGTCATCGAGCATCTCCGACCAGAGGCTGCGATAAATGAGCGCGCCAATGTGCTCGATGAACATGCCGAACTCGTACTTTGAGACTGGCTCAGCGGTCTGTTTGGTATCAACATTTACCGTCAGCCGATCCGGAACAGTCGGTTCGGTTTGCTGAGCTTCGACGGTCGCGCCGGAAACGAGCCAGAACATCGTTATTCCGAAAATTGCAATCAGTAACTTCTTGAATGAGATCAAGCTTTTCTCCTGTAAAGTCGTGTGCTCGTTCCGCTACCGATTTCGGGTTGCGGAATCATTCTGTGATAACCCATCAACTCTTCTCCCTTATTATGAAACGGCGAGGAGGAGAATATCGAGATGATTTCCAGCCTTCTGCCGACAGCCGAACGCCAGACATGCGCAGCGGAAGCCGCTCTAATGGAGTGCGCGGCAGGACGGCATTACTGTCGAGTTCGATAAAATGCCCCGCCCAATACGATACGCCCTCGAAGTTTACGTGACGCACCAATATCTCTGCAGCGCGAGTTAATGAGACATGCATCGCGTTCCAGACAACGATGGACGGTATG
>JBOGLB010000005.1:0-2735 GCA_050745965.1 Terriglobales bacterium
ATCCATACGTGCGAGTTGTATACCGGTGTCTAACCCCCCAACAGGCCGTAGAGAAGGAGGGGCAACTGCTCGCCTTCCACCGAAAGCGTGGCCACCAGTTGTTCAACAAACAGTTGTGCAAGAGCGGGACCCGGCAGCGTCAGAATCGCTTTTACCCGGACGGACCGCAACGGGACACACAAGGAAGGTGGAAAAAGTAACGCCCACGTCGTCATGACTGTTCGGAGCCTCGCTTTTTCCGTCCTTGAGCGCGCTACGATTTGGCAGGATCATCTGGGACTTGCACTCTCCTTGTGCCTAGGGATCGCGTCAGATTCGTCGCTAGCCACCGACGGCGTGCCGATTTCGATCCACTTCTCAGTGCTTCGCCTGCAAAAACCCCTTGCGCCGCTGTTCACTGTACCGGTGCAACGCATCACTGATTACCGGATAAGCCTCTGTCGCCGGACGAATCTCATCTACTTCGACCGCCTTACCCTCCAATAGTTTGTAATCCTGGAAAAAACGTCGCAACATGATCATGCGGTGCGGCGGCATTTCCTGAGCTTCCCGGTAAGAATTGAATTCGGGGTCTTCAGTGGCGATGGCAATGATTTTGTGATCTTTTTTCCCCGCATCAATCATCGTCATGAGGCCAATCGCCCTGGAGTGAATAATTGTGAGCGGTACAACCGTTTCCTGACAAAGCACCAGAACGTCGAGAGGATCATCGTCCTCGGCCAACGTTTGGGGAATGAATCCGTAGTTCGCAGGATAATAAACGGCAGAGTACAGAATGCGGTCAAGTTTGATAAGTCCGCTGGTCTTATCCAATTCGTACTTAACGCTGGAGCCGAATGGAATTTCGATTACGCTTTGAAATTCCTGAGGCAGCATGTCGCCGGGAGTTACGTCATGCCAGGGATGAATCATATTCTTGAAAGCCTCAGACTCGCGATAGAACTGTGATGGTCAGACCATTCTATCGGATGAGCACAGCGCATCCGTGAAGCGAAAGCGTTTTACAGGAATGCGCGTCAACAAGGGAAGGGATCTACAAGCCGGTCCGCGAGCGGCGGTTCTCCATCGCTCGCGGATCGTGAATGCTATTTGTACGTGACATTCGTTCGAAGCAGATAATCGCGGTGCGAGGTGTCGTCTGTCATGGAACCAAATGCCGGGCCGCCTAGCGGGTTCGACTTCATGGTCCCCCGCAGGGCTTCGTTGACCTTGTCCAGGCCTTCCGCGTTCGCGGCGATATAGACGATTACAAATGTGTTGGGATCTTCAGTGTGAATCGCTTCGCTGTCAACTTCGTACTCGTGAATCACGCCGTCGGCGAGCAGTCTTTCCAGCAGCGGCACAACCAGGCTCTTGCTCAGAATTTCCACCGCGTTATTCGGCGCGTCCGACTTTAATTTATAGAACCCGACGTGCGTGTACGCACCCTTCCATGACCCGGAATGCCAGTTGTAAAACCGGCTGACATAAATGCTATCCCAGTGTTTCGTGGCACTGGACAAGACCGGAGAAGTGGTGCTGCCAGATTGGTAAAACTGATCCAGCACATTGAGCACTCCTGCCATGGACATTGCCGACCACCAATCATCGTGAGTTGGGCCGTCGGGCTGGTGAACCAGATTAATATCGTCGCCATAACCTACAATGCTCCCGCTGGCGAGCGCCTTTTCCAGCGTATTCCTGTCATCCGCGTATGCCTTTTCCATATCCGCCCACTGTGCGCGGGGAATACTCCAATTCGCCACGTAAGAGTACATCGGCGTTTTTTCTTTGACCTCAGATGTCTGCGCGCTTCCTGGCACAGCGCACACAGCGGCCATCGCTAGCGCGCCCAGCCGTGCGAAAATTCTCCACAACTTGCGGTTCATATTCTCCTCCAGTAATCTCAGCCAAGATTTCGGTACAAATATCCCACGCGACCGGATTGTACACCAGCCGAAGTGACATGCTGGAGTAACGCCGTGGAGGCCGATTAGCGGCTTGACCCTCGCGCCCCCGGCGCGTAAAGTTTGCGTTGGAGATTGAGAAATAGCTATGTCCAGGCAAAGTGCAAATTATCTTAAGTTCGGCGGCGCGACGGTCCTCATAGTTTTATCCCTCGCATATCTCGCTTACACCGGAGTGCGGGAGAGCAAGAGCTACTACGTCACCATCAAAGAACTGCGAGATATGGGCGAAGGCGCATACACCAAACGCCTCCGAGTTGCCGGAAATGTGCAGCCCGGATCCATCAAACGCAGCGGAACCAATCTGCAATTCGTGCTGACCGAAAATGACAAGCTCCTGCCCGTGATCTACAGCAGCACCGAGCCTCCTCCGGATACTTTCAAGGACAACGCGCAGGCGCTTGCGGAAGGCAGCTTTGGCCGCGACGGGGTTTTCCACGCAAATCAGCTGCAAGCAAAATGCGCCTCGAAATACGCTCCGAAACAAGCGGATAGCCCCGGCGTCGCATCGAACGCCCCGGCGCGAACTTCGATGTAGTTGTGAGAAGCCCCTATTGCGCTGCTGCAACTTGAGAGTCTGACGTGTCGCTGTTGACGCAACTCTTGCAGTAGCTTTCCGGAGGGCCGAAGTAGCTCGGTTTCACTCCGCCGAAATTCACGACCAGTTTTTGCAGGACGACCCCTGGATCCACCATCCAAAATTTCAAGGTATGGTATCCCGGCTTCGCCAGCGTGAAACTCGATTCACTTTTGCGAACACCGTCTTTTACCGATGTCGCCCAATCCTTC
>JBOGLB010000006.1:0-5643 GCA_050745965.1 Terriglobales bacterium
CTACGGAGTCTTCGAGACCGGTACGGGGAACTGATTCGCCAACGCTACCCTGATATACCGCGGAGGGTCTCCGGCTACAACATCAATTATCTTTTGCCAGAAAATGGTTTTCACGTTGCAAAGGCATTGGTGGGGTCCGAGGGAACTTGCGCGACCGTTCTTGAAGCCACCTGTAAATTGGTAAAGAGCCCACAAGAAAGAGTGCTGCTGGTCGTCGCGTATCCGGATATCTATCAGTGCGCCGATCACGTTCCGGAAATAATGATTTACAGACCAATTGGGCTCGAGGGCGTTGACAATCTTCTCGTTGAATACACGCGGCGCAAAGGAATCAATCAAGAAGGCCTCGCGTTACTTCCCGAAGGCGGTGGGTGGCTGCTGGTTGAGTTCGGCGGTGAAACAACGGGTGAGGCGGAAGCGCAGGCGGGGAAACTGGTTTCCGCACTGAAACGAGACGCGAACCCTCCGAACATGCGATTGTTCAGCGATAAACTGCTGGCAACAAAAGTCTGGACGGTTCGCGAATCCAGTCTCGGAGTGCTTTCCCATGTGCCGGGAGAGCCGCTGGCATGGGAAGGCTGGGAAGACTCCGCGGTTGCGCCCGAAAAATTGGGGAACTATCTGCGCGAACTCCGAAAGTTGACGGATTCACATCACTATCGCAGTTCGCTCTATGGCCATTTTGGTGACGGATGCATCCATGCGCGCTTCGATTTTGATCTCGCAACCAGCGATGGAATTCGCAAGTATCGCAGCTTTGTCGAAGAAGCGGCAGACCTGGTAGTAGGCTACGGTGGCTCACTTTCAGGCGAACACGGCGACGGACAAGCTCGTGCCGAATTATTACCGAAAATGTTCGGGCCGGAACTTGTGCAAGCCTTCCGCGAGTTCAAAGCGATTTGGGACCCTGACTGGAAGATGAATCCTGGAAAGGTGGTTGAGCCCTATCGCCTTGATGAGAATTTGCGGTTGGGAGAAGGATATCGCCCATGGGAACCTAAAACGCATTTTCAATTTCCTGAAGATGATGGCAGCCTCGCTCATGCAATGCTGCGGTGTGTCGGCGTGGGAAAATGCCGGAATTATAAAGATGGTGTGATGTGTCCGAGCTTTCGGGCGACTCGCGAGGAAGAACATTCGACTCGCGGGCGCGCTCATCTTCTGTGGGAGATGACGAAGCGCGATGTGATCAAAGATGGATGGCGCGATCAGCACGTTAAAGACTCGCTTGATCTGTGCCTGTCGTGTAAAGGATGTAAGAGCGATTGCCCCGTCGGCGTTGATGTCGCCACATACAAAGCGGAGTTCCTCTCTCATTATTATGAAAATCGGTTTCAGCCTCGTAGTGCATACGCGTTTGGGAACATCGATATCTGGGCGCGGCTCGCTTCACATGCACCCAGACTGTTGAACCTGACTACGCAATTGCCGGTGCTGCGCGATATCGCGAAGCTTGTCTCCGGAATGCCCCGGCAACGAACCATTCCGCGTTTTGCTGATGAGACCTTCCGCGCATGGTTTATGCGGCGAAAAAAAGGGAACCTTAACGATGATCGAGTGCTGTTATGGCCGGATACGTTCAACAATTATTTTCATCCAGAAACCGCGAAGGCTGCGGTATATGTTCTTGAGCACGGCGGATTTCGCGTGCAATTGCCGAAACAGATTTTGTGCTGTGGCCGGCCGCTCTATGACTTTGGCATGCTTGATCGTGCAAAGCGGCTTCTACTAAGGGTTCTCGAGGTGTTAGCGGAGGAGATTAGCGCCAGCATTCCGGTGGTTGTTCTGGAGCCCAGCTGCGCCGCGGTTTTCCGCGATGAGATGCTAAATCTGTTCCCACAAAATGAAGTGGCCCGACGATTGTCTGAGCAAACATTCCTGCTTAGCGAGTTTCTCAGCCGGAGAGCTGATCGGTTTCGACTGCCGGAGCTGAAGCGAAAAGCTATAGTGCATGGGCATTGCCATCACAAGTCCATCATGAAAATGACGGATTAAGAAGAAATTCTCGGCAATCTTGGAATCGCGTATGAGCAACCAGCGCCCGGTTGCTGCGGAATGGCAGGGTCATTCGGCTTCGAGAAGGAGAAATATGACATTTCTTTGGCAATTGGAGAATTGGAACTTTTACCCGCGGTGCGGCAGGCGCCGGAGGATTGCCTGATCATTGCGGATGGATTCAGTTGCCGCGAACAAATATCACAGTGTACGGGCCGACATGCGTTGCATCTGGCGGAGGTGATTCAAATGGGATTGCCGGTTGAATAGGGAGTGGAAGGAATCTTAGAGTGCGCGGCCGGAGGCAGCTCCTGAGGCCCATGCCCACTGGAAATTATGCCCACCCAAATGTCCGGTCACATCCACGACTTCACCGATGAAGAATAATCCCGGAACCTTGCGGCTTTCCATGGTCTGCGCTGACAATTCATCGGTATCAATCCCGCCAGCCGTGACTTCTGCTTTTTGATAGCCTTCGGTTCCGGCGGGTACGAGAGTCCACCGGTGAATGCGGCGTTCGAGTTCTTCCAATGACTGGTTCGTCCACTGCGAAGATGAATTTTCATTTAACCAATTCAACTCGAGCCAGCGTCCAGCTAAGCGGGCCGGAAGGAATGCTTGCAAGGCCGACTGTGCGGTGGAAGCGTTGCGAGCTTTAGCGTGGCGAACTGTCGCCGTTACATCCTGGTCAGGCGCGAGATTAATATGAATCGGCTCACCGTGCGTCCAATAAGAAGAGGCCTGCAAAATTGCAGGGCCGCTTAATCCACGGTGAGTAATTAACATCGCTTCTCTAAATGACTGACCCGCACATTCAGCTTCTGCTTCGGCAGATATGCCCGTGAGATCGCAATAATTTCCGCGGTCCTGCTCGTTGAACACTAGCGGAACCAATGCCGGTTTCGTTTGGCGAACCTTCAAGTCAAATTTGCGCGCCAGATCGTAGCCAAACGACGTTGCGCCCATTTTCGGGATGGAAAGGCCCCCTGTCGCAATCACTAATGCGGGCGCGTGGAATTCTATTTCGTCAGTGCGCACCACAAACTCTGTGGTGCGGGTAACCTCTCGAATATTGCTTTGCAAAAATATTCTTACTCCTCCCGCCTCACATTCTCGTCGCAGCATGTCAGTGATATCCCCAGCGGCGCGATCGCAGAAGAGTTGTCCCAAAGTTTTCTCGTGATATGGAATGTGATGCTTCTCGACCGTGACTATGAAATCCGCGGGCGTGTAGCGGGCCAAAGCGGATTTCGCGAAGTGGGGATTGCCAGAGATAAAATTCCCAGGCGCGCAATGGATGTTAGTGAAATTACAACGCCCGCCACCAGAAATAAGGATCTTCTTGCCGATGCGATTTGCCCGCTCAAGAAGAGCGATGCGGCGTCCCCGATTGGAAGCTTCGGCCGCGCACATCAGTCCAGCGGCGCCTGCGCCAAGAATCACGGCGTCATATTTCTGAATTGTGGGCACGGTTTGCAAGAATACCGGAAGGAGGATTCCGATTACATCTGGTGTAAAGGATGGTTCGGTATGCGCGATATTTCTCGCCCCGATCGAAAAAGCGGGGTCGTCGCAATGACATCCTTTAACTGAAGATGAAGCCGGCTCGCCTAGGCGTAGATTCCGCGCTGCCGGATTGTGTACGCGACGCGATCAATGGCCAGCATGTATGCCGCGATTCGGTTGTGAACATTGTGAGTCTCGGCGTATCGCACTACGTCTTCGAATGCGTTTTTCATGATGATTTCGAGCTGCTCGTTTACAACGGACTCCTGCCAGAAGTATCCCTGACGGTCCTGGACCCATTCGAAATATGAAGTTGTTACTCCGCCGGCGTTGCAAAGAATGTCTGGAATCACAAAGACCTTTTTGTCCGCCAAAATTTCATCCGCCATTGCGGTTGTAGGACCGTTTGCTCCCTCCGCTAGAATCCGGCACTTTACACGGTCAGCATTGCGGCTGGTAATTTGATTCTCGGTAGCGGCAGGGATCAAAATCTCGCAATCAGTCAGCAGTAACTCGGCCGGATCCGCAGCTTCCGCCTCGGGAAAATCTTTGATGCTTCCATTACGCTGCCGGTACTGCACCAGTGAGGCGACGTCCAATCCATTCCGGTTGTAGATACTGCCATTCACCTCGATTACTCCGACGATCTTGTAGCCGGCCTGCGCCATTAGAAAAGCGGCGTTGGAGCCGACATTGCCGAATCCCTGAATAATTACCCGACTCAATTCCCGAGCGATCCCCAGCTTCTTGATTGCCTCTTCGCAGACGATCATAATGCCGCGGCCCGTGGCTTCGCGGCGGCCTCGGGACCCTCCGATGTTGACGGGCTTGCCCGTCACTACGGCGGTGACCGTCTGGCGCATGTGCATGGAATAGGTATCCATGATCCAGGCCATGACCTGCTCGTTGGTATTTATGTCGGGTGCGGGAACGTCTTTCTCCGGGCCGATAAACTCAATAAGCTCGGCGGTGTAACGGCGAGTCATGCGCTCAAGCTCGCCCATGGACATTTTGCGAGGATCACAAATCACGCCGCCCTTGGCGCCGCCGAAGGGGATATTCACCACCGCGCATTTCCAGGTCATCCAACTTGCGAGGGCGCGGACTTCATCGAGAGTAACGTCGGGCGAATAACTAATTCCGCCTTTGCTTGGGCCGCGGGCGAAGGAATGTTGCACGCGGAACCCGGTATAGACTTCCAACTTTCCATTGTCGAGCGCAACCGGAATGTGGACGATGATTTCGCGCGTGGGATAACGGAGAACCTTTTGCAAACCCTCATCGAGATTCAGCTTTTGGGCCGCGATGTCGAAGCTGGCGGCCTGTGCCTCCCAAGGATTGATTTCCTGTTCGAGGGAAACGGTCTTCATTGTCAGGGTCTCCATTACGGCGCTCCGGTGATTGTGGTCAAGTTCATCGTCCGATACCAATCACGCGTCAGCAGCGTAATGGCAAACTCATAAAGTATAAGCAGGGCGATGACGGGTAGCAAGGTAACGGAGAGACCGGTGGGTCGGTTTGATTTCCATGTGAGCGGACACTCTTCCGCCGACTTTGAGTTTTTTGGCGCAGGTCTTGAATGGCGTAGGTTTTGGGTGGCGTAGCGCTTACAGCGCTGCGGTTAAGCCTGACTCCATCTTTATCGCAGGACCGAAGGCCCTGCGCCACCCAAAAGCCGATTCGGGCCGCCGCGTCCACTCGCAACCTTCGCTCATCTAACATTGCAGCATGAGCCCATTCCAAACCTTTACTGCAAGGCTGAGTCGGTCTCTCGCTTTGTCCGAATTCACCAAGCATCTTGATTTTGAAATGCAGGGCTTGCCGCGCTTTGGATTTGTTGCGGGGCAATGGATGTCTTTCAAACATACGAAGTCGGATGGCGAGGAAATCACTCGCGCGTACTCCATTGCGTCCCCTCCGGGCGACAGCAATCAGTTGTCGCTCTGCCTGAATCGCGTGCAGGACGGTTTCATGTCCAACTTTCTGTGTGATATGCGTGAAGGGAACGACCTGCAATGCCAGGGACCATTCGGTGATTTCATTCTGCGGCCTCCCCTTCGCGACACCGTTTTTATTGCTACGGGCACGGGGATCGCTCCCTTTCGCTCCATGCTGCACTGGTTGCTGGCGGATGAATCACGG
>JBOGLB010000007.1:0-4551 GCA_050745965.1 Terriglobales bacterium
GTCGTCAGCCACCCTCGAACCCGAGGTCACCCCGCCGAAAATTGCAGTAGACCCGATGATGGATGAAAGCAGGAAGGCGGGTGCCACTCAAGCCCGCAGCTTCTCAGAAATTGACGAGTTGCCTCCGCTGAAAGAAGTGTACGTCTCGCCTCCATCTCCACCGCCCTCCGCCGGTGCGGAAGATATATTGGTGGACGAGCCGCTTCCGCGTTCCTATGCGAAAGCTGAAACCACCCCCGCGTCACTTCCAGTCCGCGAGATAGCAAAAAAAGCTGTCATAGAAATCAAAAAGACCCCGCCGAAGATGTTCCTATACTCGATCGGTGCCGCAGTTGCTGTGATTCTGACGATCTCAGTGATCATCTCCCTCCGTATCCGTTCCGACAATGGTGAAGATCAGCAGACGACGTCGGTTACGTCTCCCAAGGCTGGTTCGCTCAACAATGCGAGTGGCGCGAACAGTCAGGCCTCGCCCGTACGCCAGGCGACAATGCAGTTACCGATTGCCCCGGAATCGCCGAACAGCGAACCCTCGTCAGTCTCAGTAAGAGGGAAAAATGCGGCCAAGAAAAAATCTAAAGCGAAGGTCGAAGCACCACCACCGCCAATTGTAATTCCCGCGCAGATAATGGTTAATTCCAATCCCGCTGGAGGACAAATCCAAATTGACGGCCGCAGCGATCCGAACTGGATCACACCTTACAACATTTCAGGAATACCCCCGGGCCGGCACACGGTTTACATCAGCAAAGCCGGTTTTGCTCCAGAAATTCGAACGATAGATGCCATCTCCGATGGCAAGTCCACAGTCACGGTTCATTTCACTCAGTTACCTGTGACCGTGTTCTTTGTCAGCGCGCCTGCCGGCGCTTCGATCATCGTGGACGGCAAAGGCACGGGACGAGTGACGCCGGCGCAAATCTCATTAGACAAAGTCGGCACTCACACTCTTGGTGTGAAAAAACCGGGCTATTTGGACGAAACCACCACTGCAAACCTGGCGCCGGGGCAGACGTTTCATTACTCGCCCACATTGGTCGCACTCGGTGATACTCAGGACATTAGGACAGTTGGAAAGATAAAGAAGTTTTTCGGCAGCAGTGAGCCGGTTGGCACTGGAATCGTCAGCATTAAGACTCAACCCAAGGGCGCGCAAATTGCCGTCAACAGCCGACTCTTGGAGAAGCAGTCCCCGGTGGATTTTTATCTCAATCCCGGAACCTATGTAATTGACGTGACCCGAACAGGTTACAAAACAGCTCACCACGTAGTTACCGTGACCCGCGGCGGTAAAGTGACGCTCGACGAGACCCTCGAACCTCAGTAAAGTTTCGCCCGATACTCGATCTTATATTTCGAGACCACCAGTAGATTTTTTCGGCTCGTCATTCACCCCCGGAAAAGCCCGTTACCTTTCGTCGCCGCAATTCTTGCGGTAATTTTGATTTAGTGATCCAAAGACCCGCCGCCACGGCGCCTGCCCATGTCACTAGAATCAAACCTACAGCCTGAAGATCGGCGATTCTGCTGCCAGTGATTCGCACGGTGCGAGCGATTTGAAAACTCAAGACGCAAGCAATAGCGGCCGTTATCGTTGTTTTTCCTAATTCCTTCCAGGGCAACTGCGCGAGAGGGATCAATTTGCGACGGTCCAGCAAGATGGCCATAGCCAAGCAATTCGCTGTGATTCCCAGATCAGAAGCCATGGCAAGACCGACAACCGAGTACCTATGGTAAAGAGCAGCGTACATGGGATAGGACGCCACGGTGATCAACGTGCTCGCGACCATTGGAGTGAGCGTGTTGCCAGCCGCATAAAATGCGCGTGCATACAATCCTTGCGCCGACCAAAACACAAGCGACAGAGAAAACCACAAAAAATAAATCGCCGTTTCTTTACTATCGGAAAACTTGAAACTACCGTGGCGATAGGCGAGATCAATCAACGGAAGAGCTGCTGCCGTCATGAAGCTTGTCGCCAGCAGCGAAACAGCCACTGTGCGATACACAGAGGCATTTACAACTTCGGTCAACTCCTGGAGCCGTTTCTCGCTGAATAGTCGCGCAAAAAAAGGTAAAGAAGCCTGGCTCACCGCCTGTCCCAGAATGGCGATCGGGACATTAAAAAGCTTCTTAGCGAAGCTCAAACGCGCGATCTCTCCTATACCGCCCGAAGCGAAGCGGCGAATGAACCAATCATCTACGGTCACCAGTGAGAGCCCGAGCATCAGCGGGATTGACAGCCGAACCCATTCGCGAAACGCCGGATTTCGCACATCAAAAGAGATCCTGTAGCGCGCTCCCGCCCGCGCCGCGCCAATCGCATAAAGTACAAACTGCCCGAAAAACGCTCCAGCCAACGCGCCGTAGGCAAGCGATGATGCGCCAATCCGCCGTGAAAGCACCACTCCGCCTGCAATGATGAACGCGTTATACAGAATGGGCCCCAGCGATGGAAGGAGGAAAAGCCGCCGAGAATACAACACTGCCGACAGCACGCCGCCGATGTAAAAGAATATCTGCGTCGGCAAAATAATCCGGGTAATGTGCACACAAAGCCGCAGCTGCTCAGGGTTGAATTTGTCGAACCACCAGTGCGTGATCTGTGGCGTAAAGATTTCCGTAAGGACGACGCCAGTCCCCAGGATGGCCGTCATTACGGTGATGACAACTGAAAAGGCTTCGTGGGCGTCCTGCCTCTTGTCCTCCGTCAAAAACCGCGTGTATATCGAGATAAAAGTGATGGATGTTGCTCCACCCGCGACGAGATACATCAAGAAATCTGGGATCGTAAATCCTGCGTAAAAGGCGTCGGTCTGTACTCCTGCCCCGAATGTCCACGCCACGTAAAGCTCGCGCACATAGCCGATCACGCGCGAAAGCATCACCGTAGTCATCAAAAGCAGCGTCGCGGAAAAGGCGGTGTGCTGATGCGAGGGTCGTAATTGACGCAACACACGTTGCAAGAGGCGACCCGTGTGTCTTGTTTCCGGAGTACCCTCTGAGGAATTCGCCATCAAGTGGCGATTCTACACGGAGGTAGAGATTCATCTACTGCGAGAAAAGGTTCGTAACGGAGGCAATCTCAATCCATATGCCCGGACGCCTGGCGCTCAACCGACCAGACGTCCTCTGGCTTCTGCTCGAAGGGATACACATGCACCATCCATCCGAAGATCTGTGGGATGAACTTTCCTCCAGCGGCATCGCACGCACCTTTGGACGCGATAGATCCGGCCAATCCAAACTTTGCATTCGGACCGATTGCTTCGCTCTTTTTCTCCGCAGGCGGCGTGCATAAATTAATATGCGCGTGCCATTGCGCAATGCTCAGAGGAATCCGTGAATTAAGCTCGTCTTCGCTGGCATCCTTCTGCGCTGTGTACATTACGCCAATTAACTTGTACCCCCCTTCCCCAGTCTTTACATAAAGCAATGAAGTAGGGTGATCGGGATTGAAATGAAATCTGGCCTCGAAGGCGTTCGAGTAATTGGTGAAGTGGTATTGCTTTTGCGGAACGTTGGGTAGGAAGATCTGGAACCCATCCGCTAGTGCCCGGCGGTAGTCTTGATATTTCTCCGCGACCTTGCTGGCTGCCTCCACAACTTGCTCGGCTTTTTCCTTATCGCCCGGTTGCAGGTTACGCAATGCCGTCATCCTCATGTGCGGGCCCATATCCATATGGTGTCCCTCCATGTTATGCATTGCGGAAGCGGTTCCCTCGTTCGTCATTCCAGGCATTTCGTGTGCGGCAGAATTGTTACGGGAGATGTCATGAGAAGACATATCCATCTTCGACGTACCATCCGAACCCGGAGAGGTTTGTTGCTGGGCGCCCACAATGCACAACCCGAAGAAGACGAATACTAGAGACAACAACAGCGGCTTTATGACCAACCTCATGAGTCTGATCTCCTGTTTTGTATAACCCTGCTCGATCAAAATAGTTCGTGCAATCCAGGAAAGTTACCGCGGATGGAGTAATTTCGAATTGGCCTGGACGGTGAAGGTTTAGGGCGTCGCTGTGGTCTTCAACTCGGGGAGTCCTACCGCCGCGATCGCTTCGACTGCTGCCTCCCTGCCTGAACGCACACAATCAGGAATGCCGATGCCTTTGTAGGCGTTTCCCACTAAAAACAAGGGGGGAGCCTTAAGTCGTAGCCGTTCGATTCGTTCTAGTTTTTCCAGATGACCGACGTTGTATTGTGCCATCGCCGCTTTCCATTTATAGACATGCGCAAAAAGTGGTTCGGCTTCAATGCCGGGAACTTGGCGAAGTTCTTCGCGAACAATGCGCAAGATTTCTTCTTCCGGCAATTCGAGAATCTTCTCGTCCCGAGTTCCGCCCAAAAAACAGCGGATTAGGGCTCGATCGGCTGGTGCCCGATGAGCAAATTTGTTGTGCACGAAAGTAGCCGCCAAAACTCGGTTGCGTTCACTGCGGGGTACTAGGTATCCGAAGCCCCTGGGCAAATGCGCTCGGACGTTTTGATCATAGACAAGAGACGCCGTGACCGAGGAACTGTAATGAATCTCTCGTAACTCAGAGG
>JBOGLB010000008.1:0-3723 GCA_050745965.1 Terriglobales bacterium
ACCAATAGACACATGACGCATTGAATGGCGTCGGTCAAGCGAAGGCTAATTTATGACGTTCACAAGACTAATTTTGGCGCTGGCATGTCTAATGTCCAGCGCGCTCGTAGCACAGGAGGCTCAGGTAACGCAGCTCATGTCGAAAGACCTGACAAATCTTCCTGGCAAAGAAGGGCTGATGATCACTGTGGAATATCCGCCGGGAAGTTCGGACCCAATACATCGCCACAATGCACATGCGTTTGTTTATGTTCTGGAAGGCTCGAGCATGATGCAGGTAAGAGGCGGAAAGGAGGTGACTCGGACACCTGGTCAGACCTTCTACGAAGGGGGACGTCGAAAATCGCGCGGATACTACTTGGGGATATTGAAGCCTGATCCAAAACCACTCAACCTACGAGTCGGAGTGGAAGCATGAAAAACTGAGTGGCTAGAAGACCGTCCAGCCATCGAACTGCCCCACTCAAGCCAAAACCAAATCAGGCTTGAGTGGGCACCCCGTCCAGTGATCTGCCCCAATCTTAAACGTGAGAGTGATTCTCTAACTCCCAGAATGCGGCTTCTCTCCCGCGCGAGTTCGCTAATGGTCCAATCCGTGCTCCGCCGATCTTCAGAACCTAACTTGCCCCAAATGGCATCCATAAGCCTTCATGAGAACACCCTGCGATGAGGCCTCGATGCGGTCGGCGGTTGCGGGGGTTCCGTGTAGACCGGAGGCGAGAATATGGATCCTCGTCGCGACCATTCTCGGTTCCAGCATGGCCTTCATCGATAGTACGGTCGTCAATGTCGCTCTGCCTGCGGTACAAGCCACATTTCATGCAACGGTAGTAGATGTGCAATGGGTGGTTGAGTCTTATGGATTGTTTCTGGGTGCGTTGATTCTAGTCGGCGGCTCGCTCGGTGATCTGCTGGGCCGCCGCCGTATGTTCATCGCTGGCGTGGTTATTTTCGCCGTCGCTTCCGCAGGTTGCGGGGTTGCCTCGAACATTCATCAGTTCATCGTCACGAGGAGCATTCAAGGGATAGGAGCAGCACTCCTCGTGCCCGGCAGCCTTGCGATTATCAGTGCATCTTTCGACGAGAAGAGGCGGGGCCAGGCCATCGGCATATGGTCGGGTTTTACGGCGATCACAACCGCGATTGGTCCGGTTCTCGGTGGCTGGCTGATTGAACATGCTTCTTGGCGATGGGTATTCTTCATTAATCTCCCCCTTGCGTCGGCGGTGATAGCCATTTCGTCGTGGCGGATTCCAGAGAGCCGCAGCGCGGGCACGGCCCGCGTAGATTGGTTAGGCGCGTTCCTGGCCACTGTCGGACTAGGTGGATTGGTCAACGGGTTCATCGAATCGGTCAACCTTGGTTGGAGAAATCCTTTTGTCATGGGGAGTTTGACCGTTGGCTGCGGTTGTCTTGTTGCGTTCGCGTTTGTCGAGGCTAATGTCGCTTCACCGATGCTCCCGCTCTCACTGTTCAAATCCCACAACTTTAGCGGCGCGAACTTGCTGACGCTGTTTTTATATGCCGCGATTGGAATTTTCTTCTTCTTGTTCCCATTGAATCTGATCCAGGTCCAGGGATACTCCGCAACGGCAGCCGGCGCTGCCGTTCTTCCCATGATTCTCTTGATGTTTTTTCTGTCCCGCTGGTCTGGCGGACTGGTCGCGCGCTATAGCCCAAGAGGCCCGCTGATCATTGGCCCTCTCATCGTTGCGCTCGGTTTTGTTCTATTCGCAGTACCGTCAATTGGAAACAGCTACTGGAAAGCATTCTTCCCTGCGGTTGTTATCTTAGGATTCGGGATGGCGGTCACCGTCGCTCCTCTGACCACGGTGGTTATGAATTCGGTTAACCAGGACCGAGTCGGCACCGCTTCTGGAGTCAACAACGCAGTGGCTCGCGTAGCGGGTGTACTTGCGATCGCAGTCCTTGGGATTTTGATGGTGAACTCTTTTGCTATTAGTCTGAATCACAAACTCGCGCACCTGTCGCTGCCGCCTGGCCTTCTGAAGGCCCTTCAAGCAAACGAGACCAGGCTCGCCGGCCTGCAACCCCCCGATGGCTTGGACTCCGCTACGAGTGCCGCTATCAAGCGATCGATTGGTGAAGCATTTGTATTCGGATACCGAATTGTAATGTTCATTTGCGCTGGTCTGTCTCTGGCAAGTGCGGTTGTCGCGTGCCTTATGATTCCGAAGGCGCATCATCGTCTTGGCCGGGCCGCTGACCTCCCGACTTAGGGCGGACACCCGCGGGTGACCTATTCTAAATTTCGCGCCTCTTTGTCTGCGGGGATTTGTCCATCCAGCTCGTGAGAACGAATTTCTGATCTCCCCACCAAGCTGGACGACATTACTGATTGTTGCGGAACCCAGGTTCCTGAGAACGCCGTCGCTGCGTCGGCGACAGAGCGACATCCCCCTAAAAGAGCCCTACTACGGGACACATCAGAGATTCGGATTATTTGTTTTTGCCCGTGACTCGGCCGGAAGTATTCGATAGAGCGGAACATCGTCGGCCCCAGAAATGCGAGCCAAAAACCCAAGTGGAGTTGGGCATCATGCGTCACGGATATCAAAGCGCTTGATCAAGCAGTTTTCGATTCGAAACACGTGACCGACCATCGTATCTGCCAGAAGATTCCCGTTGAGATCGCGCACCACCTGATGAACTTCGACAACCACTTCCCCTTCAGGGCCGTGGGCGAACGCGAGCGGCTCGACGTGCGGATTGATCATGCCCCACTGACGTGTCCAGTAGCTGCGGACTTCGTTGCGTCCGTAGACATGACCGCCTTCCATGCCGTTGGCCCAAATGACCTCCTCGTGCATCGCTGAGACTACCGCTTCCATGTCACGAGCATTGAAGCGGTCGTAAACGCGCTTTAGGAGATCCACCTCATCTAACATTGAAACCTCTCGTAGGTCCGCCAAAGCAATTTTGCCATGCCGTCCTCTCGCAGGACTTCGGTCCCTCTCATCATTCGTCTTGAATACCGAACGTTGAAGGCGGTATTTTCAGTTCCATTCGAGTCAACCATTAGTGCTAGCTGCCACTACCAGCCGATCACGACAACCTTGTACACCAGCAGAATGGGTACCGTGGCTAGCGCGACCCAGGCGGACAGCGTATAGCGTCGGAAGAAGTAGCACGTCACGCCTGCCCAGCCGGAGCAAGCAGCTATCAAGGCGCCCCCGACATAGGGTGCAGCGACTGTAATCGAGAAGTTCGCGCCAAGGACGTGCCTGAGCCGGAAGAACTCACCTAATGTCCTGACGACGATAAGAAATTCAGTGGTGATTCCTATCTGAGCCCAACGTTCTTTGGTCATCCGCAAAATTGTAGCTTGGGGGGCGCTTGGTGAAAAGTCGCGATTGCACTCGCAACCCCAGAAATCGCCCATACCGTCCATCGTTGTCTGGAACGCGATGCATGTCTCATTAACTCGCGCTGCAGAGATATTGGTGCGTCACGTAAACTTCGAGGGCGTATCGTATTGGACGGGGCATTTTATCGAGCTCGACAGTAATGCCGTCCTGCCGCGCGCTCCATTAGAGCGGTTTCCGCAGCGCATGTCTGGTGTTCGGCTGTCGGCAGAAGTTGGGTAATCATCTCGATATTCTCCTCCTCGCCTCTTCATAATAAGGGCGAAGCGTTGAAGGGTTATCACAGAATGATTCCGCAACCCGAAATCGGTAGCGGAACGAGCACACGACTTTACAG
>JBOGLB010000009.1:0-5042 GCA_050745965.1 Terriglobales bacterium
GAACTGGCCGGCGTGTTTCGCGCACGGGTGGTGGACGTCGCGCCTGACTCACTCACCATAGAAATTACCGGGACTGAGGACAAGATTGATGGGCTGCTCGAAGTGCTTCGCCCATACGGCGTTCTGGAAATGGTGCGGACGGGAATCGTCGCCATGAGGCGCGGCAATAAAGGCGCAGTAACTTCGCCCTCCGTGAATGTGGCTGTCACGGAAATATCCGCCGGCGAAGATGTTTCGTACTCGGTTTGAACTGACCTTTTGGAGAGGTGCGATGATGGATCGTGAACCGGTCCCCAAAAAGTTCCCGAGACATGGGGCGCCAACGTCGGAATTCCGTTCGCGGCGCAGATGGGATTACAGCTGACGTTCTGAAACCGGCGGAGCAATTCAAGCTAGTTTCCCAGCCGCGATAAAAATGATGGTGTTTTACCGGGCGTGCCTGCTGATGGGTATTAACCGCAGTCCCTCTATCATCTCGAAGTGTTTTCGATTGCGTGTCAGGAGTGGTAGATCGTTTGCAAGAGCTATACCTGCGATCAGGCTATCCGCCATGCCAATGGAATACCCATTGCGTGCCGCTCGTTGACGGACGATAGCCGCTCGCGCAGCAGACTCCCGGTCCAGCGAAAGGACGGGGACAGCCGATACAAGGCGACGGATACTGTCTCCACGCTTCCCTTCTTGTGCGCCCGTCAAGAGTTCAAAGCACGTCACCGCGCTGGTCTGCAACCGGTCGGACTGCACGTATTGCATGACCTGATCGGAACTCGGCTGAACCCCTGCCAGGAAATCAATCAGCACGTCGGTGTCGGCAAGAATCAACGCCAGTTCTCACGCACCGCTCTGGTAGCAGCGCGAAGGTTTTTTACGTCTTTGGAGGACAGGGACCCCGCGACCGAAAGTAATTCCCTTCTACGGAGGCTACGTCCCCGCTCGCCATCGAGAAATGCATCAATTGCCTCCGCCAGAACACCGGAAAAGCCCTTGGCTCCACGTCGCGCAGCCATCGCGATCAATGCGCTGCGGTGCTCAGGCTTCATTTCGATGGTCGTTCGCATAAACACAATCATATCATGACATGCATGTGCATGCATTTGCGGCCCTAGCGGAGTTTCTTCCCACTTAAACTATTGCTTCTTTGCAGACTTGTATCCGGCGGCCTTTGCTTCGCTTTCCGTCATGAACTTCCCAGCCTTCGTCTTGCCGTACCAGCGTCCACTCTTGTGATAGATGCCGGTTTCGGTGTTCACCCATACTTTGCCGCTTGACTTAGCCGCTGCAATTTCGGAAGCGGAAGCAGCGCCTTTCGCATCGGCTTTGGCAGTAGATTTCGGGCCCGTCTTGTCGCCTGAATGTGTGGCGCTATTAGAGGCTCCGCCGGTAGTTTGAGTTCCCGATGATAAACCAGAGGAGGATTGAGCGACGGGTTGGGTTGCGGATAACGTCAATGCCAGACAAAGAGCAGCGATCCATTTCATGATTTTCATTCAGCAATTCCTCCTAGTTGCGAACCGGGAGTGTCGAATAACATCCGCATCCGAGGGCCAAATATTACAGTAGTCGCCCCGTGGTCCAAACATTGTCCGCGAAGCTAGCGACGACCATCATAAGGTCGTGATCTCCACAGTTCGCTTCAATTGCCCGCACGCAGCGTAGATGTCGCGACCTCTGGGGCGGCGGATAAAAGCCGGAACACCGGCGTTGACGAGTATTTCTTGAAATCGCAGGACGCGGTCCTGACCTGGCGTAGCGAAATCAATTCCCGGACCAGGATTCAGCGCGATCAAATTTACCTTGGCACGCAAGCCGCGAATCAATTCGACTACTTCACGCGCATTTGCCGCGGAATCGTTTATTTCATTCATCAGCACGTATTCGAAGGTGAGTTTTTCGCGTGGGCGCAGCGGGAAATCTCGCGCCGCGGCGATCAGTTTCTCGATGTTCCATTTGCGGTTAATCGGCATCAACTTCGTCCGAAGATCATCATTGGAGGCGTTCAGCGAGATCGCTAATTTAGGGCGAACCCGTTCTGCCCCAAGATCATAGATACGAGGGACGATTCCAGCGGTCGAGACCGTGATGCGGGATTCTGGAATCCCAACGCCTTCTTGCAGAAGGCTGACAGCTTTTATGAAGTTGTCATAATTCAGAAATGGCTCGCCCATACCCATGAAAACCAGATTTACGCGATCATTTGGAGGCGAAACCTGCTGGTCATTCAGCACGGCGCAAACCTGCCAGACGATCTCTCCGGCGGTGAGATTGCGTTTGACTCCAAGCAGCGCCGTCAAACAGAATTGGCACGCTACGGCGCAGCCGACCTGGCTGGAAATGCAAATCGTTGCCCGATCCCTGCGCTTGGCACTATGAGAGTCCCCCGCGTCCGTGCCGTCGCCGGTCTCGCCGTCATCCCCTTCCGGCATCCATACGGTTTCGACGGTTTGCTCATCGCTCAAAGCAATCAAATAGCGCACCGTACCGTCGCAGGAGACGAACTTCCTTTGAACGTTGGGCAATCCAACGCTAACACCGGATTGACTCAAAAACGACCGTAACCCGAGCGGAAGAGTGGAGATAGTCTCAATGGAATCTAACCGCTGGCGGTAAATAGCCTCGAAAAGTTGACGAGCGCGGAAGGCAGGCTCTCCCCATGCATCTGCGAGGTTGGTAAGTTCTAGCAGACTGAAACCGACGAGCTCGATTCGTTTGTTATCGTTCATGCATCTAATGGCTAGCTGACCGAACGCGAGGCGGAAATAAGTACTAGCAAACCTCAAAGAAGTAGCGGTAACTATATATTAATAAAAGGCTTATATCTCATTAGCACGCCTGCCTTCGATGTGTAACAATAGGTAGGTCGTCGGCTTTTGCGGGTCTGCAAGAGCTTTTTGGTGAAATTCATGGTCGAAGAGGTTCGAAACATCCATCGCGAAGTCCTGCCTAACGGACTTTCCATTATTACGGAGGAAATGGAGCACATTCGCTCGATCTCCATCGGAATTTGGATCAAGACCGGTTCCCGGGACGAAGACTTGCCATGGAATGGAATCTCTCATTTCGTCGAGCATATGGTTTTCAAGGGGACCAAGCATCGCACGGCCGAAGACATTGCCCGCCAGGTTGATTCCATTGGCGGTAACATGGACGCCTTCACTGCCAAGGAATGTATCAGCTTCAACGTAAAGGTGCTTGATGAGCATCTGCCGATTGCCATGGATGTCCTGAGCGATCTGGTTCTAAATCCTGTTTTTGATGCCAATGACATTGGCCGCGAACGCGGCGTAATTCTGGAAGAAATCAAGATGGACGAAGACAGCCCAGATTACCTCGTCCACGAGATTTTTACGCAGAATTTCTGGAAAGACCACCCTCTGGGAAAGCCTATTCTTGGCACGAAAGATACGGTGAGAAAATTCGCACGCGATCCGGTGTTGGATTTCTACGGGCAGCGTTTTGCTCCCGGCAATTTGATTATTTGTGCCGCCGGTCATTTGAAGCATCAGCATTTCGTGGATCTCGTAGCCAAGCACTTTGAGCAAATGAAACCCATGAAGAATGGCTTTCACAGCCCTCAGCCAAAGATTGTTCCCAGAATTATCATGCGGAATAAGAAAGCTCTGGAACAGGTGCAGATCTGCGTGGGCGTGCCTTCCCATCCCATCACCCATGAGCGGCGCCACGCTTCGTACATATTGAACACATTGCTTGGTGGTGGAATGAGTTCCCGCCTCTTTCAGAACATCCGCGAGCGGCAGGGCCTGGCCTACGCGATCTATAGTGATCTGAGCCCATATCGCGATACTGGTTGCCTGTCTGTCTACGCGGGCACATCTCGCGAGTCTGCACCAAAAGTGGTGCAGTCTATCGTTTCGGAATTTCGCAAGCTGAAGGTTGACGAAGTGCCTCCCGAAGAGCTTCGGCGCGCCAAGGATCAATTAAAGGGCAGCCTGATGCTTTCACTGGAATCGTCTACGGCTCGCATGTCGAACCTGGCCCGCCAGGAAATGTATTTTGATCACTTCTACGGACTGGATGAGCTAATCGAGAAAATCGAAAGCGTAACCGCCGAAGAGGTAAAGGAATTGGCAAACCAGTTCTTCCAGACTGATTCGATTGCCGTGACGGTGCTTGGAAACCTGAATGGGCTCAAGCTCACCCGGGAGCAATTAGCTTGCTAGTAACTCGCGTGGAGCAACTTTTTATAGCATTTCCTGCCGTTTCAGGGCATACTATCGGCAGGCCTATCCCCCGTGGCCGGGGAGCTCCAACATGCCAGTGCTGGAACAGAAGGTCGAACCAGAGGTAAGCGGTCCACCACCAGAAGATTTCCAACCGAAGCAACGCCGTCGAATGCTCATTGCATTGGCGCTTTTGCTCGCGTCACTAATCGTGGTGGCGGCGAAGAACTGGCCATTTTGGTCGCAATACCTGTTTCCACCGGATGTCGCCTCGCAAGCTGACCAGTCGGATGACAGCTCGGCTGAAATCACCACGGAAGCCGCGCCGAAAGTGGCTCCGCCAGCCCTGCCAATCACTTCAAAAGCGAAAGCTAAGCCGCATAAGCAAGCCCCAACTGCAACAGCGAGCGCTGAAGACGCTTCGGGACCCGTTGTCGCCCGGGCGGTCCTGCCTCCCCTTCAAGTTGAAGTGGTTGCGGGAGATCACCATCAAACCGTCCATGCCGGAAACAATTCCGTAAAGATTGAGATGCAGCCGGGCTCGCCATCTGTGTCTGAGCCAGCCACGATCGCGCCCGAGAGCGCGCGCCAAGCCACGATCGTTGCCGCTGACCGGGTCAAGATATCACCCAGTGCGGCGGAAGTCATTTCTCACCCGGTCCGGCCCAATTACCCATTGCTGGCGCGGCAGATGAAGGTTGAAGGCGCTGTTGTGCTACAGGCTTTGATCGGCAAAGAAGGCACCATTCAGGATTTGCACGTGATCAGTGGTCCCGCTATTCTTTCTGAAGCGGCCCGCGAAGCGGTGACACAATGGCACTTCAAACCGTACTATCAGGACGGGAAAGCGGTCGAAACCGAGGC
>JBOGLB010000010.1:0-7784 GCA_050745965.1 Terriglobales bacterium
TTGGTCGGAGCTTGTGGTAAATCGGCGCAGATTCAGCTCTACGTGTGGCTTCCGGATGCTATGGAAGGCCCAACTCCCGTCTCCGCACTAATCCACGCTGCGACGATGGTAACTGCGGGTGTGTATATGATTTCGCGGTCTCATGTGATTTTCGAGCGCGCCCCTACGGCGCTGACCGTTGTCGCGATCATTGGAGTGTTGACGGCGCTGTTTGCCGCGACCATCGGGGTGACGCAGACAGATATCAAGAAGGTGTTGGCCTACTCCACCATCTCGCAGCTTGGGTACATGTTCCTGGCGTGTGGCGTTGCGGCGTTTTCCGCCGGCATTTTCCATCTGATGACGCATGCGTTTTTCAAAGGACTGCTTTTCCTCGCCGCTGGATCAGTCATTCATGGCCTGGGCGGTGAACAGGACATGCGGCACATGGGTGGTCTTCGTAAGAAAATTCCGTGGACCTTTTGGACGATGACTGCGGCCACATTTGCAATCGCGGGCATTCCTCCGTTTGCAGGATTCTTCAGCAAAGATGAGATCTTGTGGCGAGCTTACCAGGCCAGCTGGATTTACTGGGTCATCGGATTGTTTACTGCGTTCTTAACCTCGTTCTATATGTTCCGGCTGTGGTTCATGACATTTTTTGGCGAGTATCGCGGGGATGTGGAAATTGCTCACGGGCATGTCGCTGATGACTCGTGGGCGGGGGCGCCCGCGCCACACGGGCACGTTGGGATTCACGAAAGCCCCAGAGTGATGCTGATTCCGCTGATTATTCTTGCCTTCTTATCCATCACTGGCGGATGGATCGGGGTTCCCGGATCGCTCGGGGGAAATAACCGCTTCGACCAGTTCCTTGGACCGGTGTTTCACGTAACCGTTTCTGACGTGAGTACCAATCATGCTTCTCCGGGCGAAGTCGCGCCCTCGGAGAAGCAAACCGAGGGCCCCGAACCAAAGACTGGTCCCGCCACCGAGCTGATTTTCACTGGAATTTCAGTCGCGTTTGCGTTCGCAGGGCTCTATCTCGCCTGGTTGCTTTACCTTCACCGGCCCCAATTGCCGCAGCAAATTGCGCGATCTCTCGGCGGCTTCTATGAGGCCGTTCTCCACAAATATTACGTGGACGAGTTTTACGCAACCCTGTTCGTCAAGCCCTTGGTGGGTGGTTCACGCGCGATTTTGTGGCACGGAATTGATCAGGGGGTGATTGACGCCGCCGTGGATGGCAGCGCCGACGGAGCTCGTGACGTCTCCGACACGATGCGCCACATGCAGTCAGGAAACATACGCTCATACGCGGGGTGGATCGCGGTGGGCGCTTCGGTCCTGATCGCATACATGCTATGGGTGGCTTTCCGATGAGCATGGCAAATCTGGACGGCTCCATCCTTTCATTGATTACATTCATCCCGCTCGGGGGAGCGCTGCTGTTATTGCTTTTCCCCCGCCGTGACCGGGACATTCGCGTTTTTGCGCTCGTGGTTTCATTGCTGACCTTTGTTGCGTCGCTTCACCTCCCAGTTCATTTCCAGCGCGGAATGACAGGCTTTCAGTACGAGCACGACAACGTTTGGATTGCGAATCCGAACATTCATTACCACATGGGCGTTGACGGAATCTCCATGTGGCTGATTGTGCTCACGACATTCTTAACGCCCTTGTGCGTGCTTATTTCGTGGAAATCAATTCACGAACGAGTAAAGGAATTTTTCATTCTGCTGCTGGTGCTCGAGACTGCACTGATTGGCGTTTTTGTTTCCCTCGATCTGTTTCTCTTTTATTTCTTCTGGGAAGCAACGCTCATCCCAATGGCCCTGATGATTGGAATGTACGGCCATGGCCGGCGGGTATATGCGGCGGTCAAGTTTTTCCTGTTTACCATGATCGCTTCCGTATTCATGCTGGCGGCGATTCTGTGGCTTTACGCCCGGGTCGGATCGTTCGATTTTGTGACCGTGCAGAACGCGATCCGGAGCGGCCAGGTGCAAGACTTTTCCGGCGCTGCGATTTGGCTTTTCCTGGGATTCTTTATTGCCTTCGCGGTCAAAGTCCCGCTCTTTCCGTTTCATACATGGCTCCCCGACGCTCACGTCGAAGCGCCCACTGCCGGCTCGGTAATGCTGGCAGGCGTCCTGCTGAAGATGGGCACGTACGGAATGTTGCGCTTCAACCTCGGCCTCTTCCCGGAGCAGGCACGGCGAAACGCTCCCTGGATCATGGTGCTTGCGCTAATCGGAATTATCTACGGTGCGCTGGTTGCTATGGTGCAACCGAATCTGAAAAAGTTGATCGCGTACTCTTCCATCAGCCATCTTGGATTTGTGGTCCTCGGAATTTTCAGCTTTACGCAGATCGGCCTGGATGGCGCAACTTACGTGATGCTCGCCCACGGAGTTTCCACTGGGGCGTTGTTCATGCTGGCGGGAATTCTCTACGAGCGCAAGCATACTTATGAAATCTCCGAATTCGGCGGCCTCGCAACGCCAATGCCGCGCTATGCAACGTTCTTTCTGTTTGTTGTGCTCGCCTCGGTCGGGCTTCCTTTATTGAATGGATTCGTGGGCGAGTTTCTGGTATTGAGCGGAGCATTCCAGGCACGAGCCGTCTATGGCGTGCTGGGAGCCACCGGCGTTATATGGAGTGCGTGCTACCTGCTGTGGATGTATCAGCGAGTTTTCTTCGGCAAGGTTACTCATCCGGCGAATCAATCCATCCCGGATATGAACCTTCGCGAGCGCGTCGCACTGTGGCCTGCGGCGGCAATGGCTCTGGTCATGGGCGTAGCCCCAATGATATGGCTGAACGCGATTGATCCCTCAGTTCAAAACGTATTGGCGCCTTTCAGCCAACTTGCCAGCAAGGTGGTCGGCCGGTGAATCTTGCCGCGCACCCGCTTCCGCAATTAGTGGATTACATCCGCATTCTGCCGGAGATCGTGCTCTCGCTTTTCGGCATGATCGTCATGGTGCTCGATCCTTTGATGGATAACGGCCTCATGAGCGCCCGCCGCGGCCAGAGAACGATGGGAATCATCGCGCTGATTGGCGCGCTCGCAGCCATTGCCGCCAGCCTATACCAGGCGCAATTTCAAGGCCTCGCTTTCTGGGAAATGGTGCGGGTGGATTCATTCAGCATATTCTTCCACGTACTGGTAGCGGCGATTACGGCCATCGTCATCCTCACATCGTTCGAGTACATGGAGGTGCAGCAAATTCGAGCGGGCGAATACTACGCTCTGATTTTGCTCGGCGCGGTTGGAATGAGCTTAATGTCTTCAGCGGTAGAGCTGGTGCTCATTTTCATTGCCCTGGAGATTTCTTCAATCTCAACTTACATTTTGGCTGGCTTCCGCCGGCGCGCCGCCATCAGCAGCGAGTCTTCGGTTAAGTATTTCCTGCTGGGATCGTTCGCGACTGCTTTCTTCCTGTACGGTGTGGCCCTGATGTTCGGCGCGACGGGTTCGACCAGTATTCCGGTTATCGGCGATGTCCTCAACTCCGGGAACATCCCGCCGCTTGCGTACATCGGGATTGCGCTGATGTTTGTAGGCCTCGGTTTCAAAGTCGCTGCTGCGCCGTTTCATATCTGGACCCCCGACGTTTACGAAGGCGCGCCCTCCCCAATTGTGGGATTCATGTCAACCGCGCCGAAGGCTGCGGTATTTGCGGTATTGCTCCGCATCGTGTTTGAGGCTCACGCGCCGGGCCATGTATGGCTTATCTGGGTCATGGCCGCGCTCTCCATGACTCTGGGAAACATCGGCGCCCTGGTGCAGGACAACATCAAACGCCTGCTCGCCTACTCTTCCATCGCTCACGCCGGGTATTTGCTGGTGGCGTTCGCCGCTTTGCCGCATGATGGCATTCCGTCGGCAATGTTTTACACCGCCTCATACGCAGCGATGAATGTTGGCGCATTCGCGGTTGTTAGCCATTTCGGGCGCGCCGGCGAGCGCTACGTAACTCTCGAAGATTACTCCGGATTAGGCCGCCGCTCCCCCATTCTCGCCGCTACGCTAACTATTTTTCTTCTTTCGCTTATCGGAATTCCGATTACCGGCGGGTTCTTTGCGAAATTTTACGTCTTCAGCGCTGCCCTCCAGGCCAACTTGGTTGGCCTAACCATAATCGGCGTCCTGAACAGCGCGGTTGCAGCCTATTACTACCTCCGCATTATTGTTGTTATGTATATGAGAGAGCCCAGGGAAGATGCCCCTTTAACCCGCATTCCATTGGGGCTGGGAACCGCGCTCGCGCTTAGCCTTGCAGCGACCATTTATCTGGGGGTGCTGCCGGGAAGGGTGCTCGAATATGCTTCCCGATCGGTATCCGACCTGCTGCACTGAAACAGGGCAGGGGCGGGCGTTTTGGCGCTCATTAAACCGCAAGAATCCACAGCCCTGACAGCAATTCACAGTTTGACAAGCAATCGGTTAAACGGCATGATGGACACAGCCGAACTCATCCCCCGGAGGTTGGTATGCCTGAGTTGCTTCACAGACTTTTCGTCGAAGACGAAGGTCAGGATATTGCCGAATATGCCGTTATGCTGGCGGTCATTCTGGTTCTAGTGGTCGGAACGATCCGATTGATTGGAACCAATTCTAATACCGCATTTTCCAGCGTTGCCAGCTCGATTCAATAAGGACCGAAGCAGGCGAGCAAGTGGGCGACAGTCCTGTAATTTGACTGTCGGCGTTTGCTTGTGTCCGGTGCCTTTGCCGAATACACCCCGCACTTCTAACTTCAATCCCGCCCTCGGTGCCCCACGTGACCGAAGTGATTGTCATTCTAGTTATTCGGGAATAAACTGTATGGCTTCGAGAACCCTGCGGTTGTAAGCTCGGCAGGTCTAAGGTGTATTTTGCTGCGGATCTTAATCGTTGACGATAGCACCCATGTTCGGCGCGCATTGCGGACATGCCTCGAACTCACTCCCAACTGGGAAGTGTGCGGCGAAGCCGAAAACGGGCAGGATGGCATTGACATGGTGCGGGCGTCCAAGCCCGATGTCGTGCTCTTGGACTACGCCATGCCAGGGATGAATGGCCTGGAAGCGGCACGCCAAATTGCCATGGACGCGCCCGATAGTGTGATGCTCCTGTTCACCATGTTTGCCTCAGACCAGCTTGCAGAGTTGGCTCAATCGGTAGGGGTTCGAAAGGTGATTTCAAAAGCGGTCGGAGGAGTTGGCGCCATTGTGCAGGCAATTCAAGATGCGGCGTCCGGCATCGAATTCCCAGGCGACGAAAGATTTCAGGCACCCGGCGAGCTAGCCTCATGAATAAGGAAAAACAAGCCGTTCAGGATTGGAAGCGTCTGTATCAGGCGGCACTATTGGAAACCGATCCACAAACCGCTATGAGGCTCATGGAGGAAGCAGAACACGCCATCGTGGAGCGCGCGCTCGCCCTGTATCGCGAGCCGGAAGGCGGCGCTGACGAACTCAAATCGCTGGCTTACTCGGCAAACTTTTTGGCTGAACTGCGCCGGGTCGAGGTTAATCCGGCAAAGAATAATCCCGCCAGCCGGTGAAGATAAGCTCCGTCCGCTAATGGGCAATGCAGTAATCTACGCACAGCAGATAACGGTAACTTCTGTTTGGGCAACCGGATCACATTTAGGGAGGTTCCTTTGCGTGCCGCTCAGTCGTGCAGAACTATGTTGAGCAGCGAACTGTGGACTTGTAGACCGCCGTTGTAATGAATGAAACCCAATTTCCTGAACCGGTTCATGAAAAAACTGACCCGAGAACGGGTCGTGCCAATCATCTCGGCCAGCGTTTCCTGACTGATCTTAGGGACGACGGTTTCAGGAATGCCCTCTTTGCCAAAATGCGCGAGCAATAGAAGAACGCGGGCGAGCCTTTTTTCGCTGGAGTTAAAGAGCTGGTCAACCAGATCTTCTTCATAACGAACATTGCGCGCCAGCAAGTACGCCACGAACATGTCGGACAAGGAGTGTTCGCGGTGAAGCGCGCCCATCATCGCCTCCTTCTCCACGCGCAGAATGTCGCAATCCGTCATTGCCGCAGCGGAGCCCATACGCAGAACCTGACCTGCCAGTGAGCCTTCTCCAAAAAAATTACCCTCGCTCACTATGCCAATCGTCGCTTCCTTCCCGCCCTGGGACACGACCGTAAGCCGTACTTTGCCTTTTTGAAGATAGAAGACGGCGTCCGCCCCGTCGCCCTGGGAAAATATCATTTGCTTTTTTGCGACAGCCAGCGTTGTCCTGCCATCGCCAATCGTCGCCAGGAAGGAATTGGGATCAAACTTGCGCTTTTTCTTAACTGCCACAGCAGACTTCATTTGTCTGAATTGTAGTCCACTGGATTGATCGAGTGGCATAAATCGTGACATGGGAAGCGCTCTGAATCTGCACTTTTGGGACGGCAAATTTCCCAAGTAAATCACTCTGCACAGACTTTCCCATGAAACCGGGCGAAATTCGCTCAAGAGTGCCGTTTGTTATCGCGGGGAACTCATGTTAGCTTCTTGGGTCGAAGTCCTTCAGGAGGAATACGATGAAAAAGTTTGTCGGAATTTTCGTGATACTGGCGGCTCTGTCTTTACCGTTGCTTTCGGCCGCGCAGGATGAGCACCAGGGCGAACATCGTGACCAGGGCTACGGGGATCGTCACGATCACTGGCAAGGCCGGCTGTCGGCGGAAGACCAGTCCCGGTTTGACAGTTATTACTCGCGCTGGCTGGAATACAGGCAAACCAATAACCGGGATCAGATCGCCAGCATGGAAGAACGCATGCACGAAGTAATGGCCCGCAATTCCATTCCGCCGCAGACCGAATTCTCTCGGATCGCATCGCCTTCCGCTGGGCAACCCCAGCGGCGCAACATTCCCCGGTTCTCGGGCGAAGACGCTCAGCGCTTCCGCAGTTATTATTCGCGCTGGCGGGAGTATCAACGAACCGATAACCGCGATCAGATGGCGAGCATGGAAGGGCGGATGCGCGATGTCATGAATCACCACAATGTGCCCGGGGACGTTTCCTACGACGAGATGATGAACATATTGAACGGCCACAACCGGCATTAAAAACAATAGTCCGGATTCGTCGAGGTGGGATAATTCGTCTGCGGCGGAAGACAGGTATGCAGGGAAACTGGCGAAAATCGCTGGAATTCTGCTAGCCTACCCTAGCCTCAATATTGAAGTCGGGGACTACAGTGACAATGTCGTTAGCGGCGATATGAATCAGTCGTTTCAGGCGACGCCATCGGCAGTCCCGTGAACGCGAAAACAGGAAGTTTGCAGTAAAAACATCGCGACAAAGGTGCCCCCTATGAAAACCTATGGCATTATCAGCACGGTTGTGTTGTCTTTGCTTCTCGTAGTTCCCGCTGCCACGTATGCGCAGCAGGATCAAAAGAACGAAAAACACGACAAGCCTGAACAGCAGCACGCTCAGCCGCAGGAGCGGCAACAGCCGCAACACGCAGAGCAATCGCGGGGCCAACATCCAACACAACCTCCTCACCAGCAACAAGAGCATGTTCAACAACAGTCGCAGCATGTTCAACAACAGTCGCAGCATGTTCTACAACAGTCGCAGCATGTTCAACGACAAAACCATCAATCACAACGGGCTCAACCGCAGCAACATGCAAGCCGGACCCAACAACCGCAGCATGCTGAGCAACAGCAGCGCCAGAGCCACCAAACGCAGCATACTCAACAACCAAGACAAGGCGAGCAGCAACATGCACAGCAGCAGCACCGGGTGTACAACAATCAAACTCAACATGCGCAATATCAACAGCCCC
>JBOGLB010000011.1:0-3506 GCA_050745965.1 Terriglobales bacterium
AGACTTCCCAAAGCCAGGTTCTCACTTCCGCATCGCCATACCGGTGGCGCAGATGAGCGGTGAGCGCAAAAATCAGGTCGCTCCACTTCTTGTAGTCTTTCGGGGGATAACTCCATCCGGTCTCGAATTCGCCGTTGGGCCAGCTGTGCTTGTATGGCTCGGGATGTGTGGACAGCGCCTCGGGCATGAAACCGAGTTCGACGAGCGGCTTGACTCCGGCGTCGCGGTAAGCATCGAAAATCTTATCCAAGATTGTCCAGCTATAAACCGGATTGCCGCTAGCATCTTCCGTATAAACGTTGGTTGATCCCCATTTCAAAGAACCCACACCATCACCGCTAGTGAGCAGATTGTGAGTTCGAATGTAAACTGGCACGGGGCTCAACGAGACCAATTCACTGAGCAATTTTTTTCCGTGGGGAGTGTAAGTGTAGTTCGGCTCGTCGTATCCGAAGAAGCTCCAGATCGGAGGAAGTTTCCCCTCGATTTTCGCGGAATCTACGGTAATGGAGACTGGCGGAGCCTGTTCCTGCGCGAGCGCCGCAAATGCCAAAAGCAACAATAGAGCGGTGCTGAGGATGAAAAACGAGGCTCGAAACAATCGGATTGAATAATGGCGCGAAAAGAATTTCCCAAGACCGGTCGAACCCATCAATTGGCGAAAGCACATGTTCGAATCTTTCAGGTTTTGTTCTTTGATCGAAAAAGAGCCGGTACGAAAATAGTTATTTTCCGCCGGATCCCTCGAGGCCGCGATATTTTAACATCGCCTTCGTATTGGGCGGAGCCCCACGCCACGCCTCGTACATCTTGGCAAGGTCCTCGGTGTTGCCGCGTGAGAGCACCATCTGGCGGAAGCGATCGCCGTTGGCACGGCTGAGCCCGCCGTGTTCGTTGAACCACTCGTAGCCATCGTCGGCGAGCATCTCCGTCCACAGATAAGCGTAGTAACCCGCGCTGTATCCGTTTTGCCAGATGTGGCTGAAGTAGCTCGAGCGATAGCGGGGCGGAACATAGCTGATATTAAGGTGGGTCTTTTCGAGCGCCTGCTTCTCGAATTGGTCAGGATTCTGGAGCGGCGTCTGGGGAGGCAGGAAGTGCCACTGCATGTCGAGTTCTGCGGCTGCCAGCAGTTCGGTCATGTCGTAGCCCTTGTTGAAAGTCTGGGATTTTCTGATCCGCGCGGCGAGTTCCTCGGGCATGGGAGCGCCCGTTTTATAGTTCTTAGCGTAGTGAGCAAGGATGGAAGGATAGAGAGCCCAGTGTTCGTTGAACTGCGAGGGAAATTCGACGAAGTCACGAGCAGTTGAGGTCCCGGACAGAGTTGGGTATTCAGTATTCGAAAACATGCCGTGCAGGGCGTGCCCAAACTCGTGGAACATCGTAATAACGTCGCTGAAACTGATTAACGCTGGTTCGCCTTCGGCAGGCTTCGAAAAGTTAGCCACGTTGTACACGACCGGGGAGGTCCCCAACAGATGCGATTGGCCGACGAACTCCGACATCCAGGCTCCGCCGTTCTTGTTATCACGTTTGAAGTAGTCACAGTAGAAGAGTGCGAGGTGCTGACCGTTGGCGTCGAAGACCTCGAAGACGCGGACATCCGGTTGATAGACGGGGATGTCATGTCGCTCTTTGAACGTGAGCCCATACAGCTGATTGGCAGCGTAGAAGACTCCGTTCTCCAGCACGTTGTTAAGCTCGAAGTAGGGCTTGACCTGCGCATCGTCGAGATCATAGCGAGCTTTGCGGACTTGCTCGGCGTAAAATTCCCAGTCCCAAGGCTGAAGTTGGAAGCCCCCTTTCTGGGCGTCAATGACATTTTGGATGTCTTTGGCTTCATCGGCCGCTCTTCCGGTCGCGGCGGGGACGATGGCATCCATGAACTTCAAAGCGGCTTCAGGTGTTTTAGCCATCTGGTCTTCGAGCTTCCACGCCGCGAAATTCGGATAACCGAGCAGTTTAGCCTTCTGAGCGCGAAGCAGGGCGATATGCGCGATAGTGTCACGAGTGTCGTTGGCGTCGCCGCGTTCGGCGCGGTTCCAGGAGTGTTCGAAGATCGCCTGACGCGCGGCGCGATTGCTGAGCAAAGCTAGATCGGGCTGCTGCGTGGTGTTTTGCAATGGAATAACGAAGCCTTCGAGTTTGCGGTTTTTGGCGGCTTCCGCGGCTGCGGCAATACGAGCGTCGGAAAGTCCGGCGAGCGCGGCTTTGTCCTTGGTGACGTAAGCGCCTTCTTTAGTGGCAGCGAGAAGTTTATTGGTGAAGGTGTTCGAGAGCGAGGAAATCTCGTCGTTAAGTTTCCGGAGTTTAGTCTTGTCAGCGTCCGAGAGAATGGCCCCGGCGTGTACGAAATCGTCGTGGTACCGCTCAATCAAGCGGAGAGATTCAGGATCGAGTTTGAGCGTTGCACGCTCCTTGTAGATCGCTTCTACGCGCGCGAACAGTTTCGTGTTGAGGTAAATGAAGTCTCTGTGAGCTGCGAGTTTGGGTGCCTCGATGGTCTTGACCTTCTGAAGGGTGTCGTTGGTATTTGCGCCGGTGACTCCGTTGAAGGCTGCCGTGACACGGTCAAGTAACTGGCCGCTCTTCTCCATGGCGACCATCGTGTTCTCGAATGTAGGGGCGTCGGGATTGCCGGCGATGCGCTCGATTTCTGCCTGCTGCTGCGCCATGCCGGCTTCAATAGCAGGCTGAAAGTCCTCGTTCTTTATCTTGTCGAAAGGCGGAGCGTGGAAAGGCAGAGTGCTCGCCGCAAAGAATGGATTCGAGGGGCCAAAATTACCAGCAGCCGCGAACACCGGATTGATAGAAGAAATAGCAATCATCACGGGAATGATCAAAGTATATAAAAATGACAGCGCAGTCTTCGAAACATTAAATCGGACGAATCCATGCATGGTTGAGGAAGCTCCTTGTCTGCTGAATATCCTCAATTGTAACTGTCTTTTGCCCTATTGATTACTTCTGCCAGATTCTCAGTTATCTCTCTACAAGTGCGCGTTGCTGCTTGTATTTGGAATGTAATCCTCCCATGCCGTGCTGCCCTGACAAGAACCGCAAGCGTAAACCATGCGTACTTCGTTTACCTGGAAAGATGAATTACAGATGTATTTCATACGGTTACTGGGGATGAGTGAGCCTGCAACGAAAATATTAGAGCGTTCCAATCCGTAATTTTTCCTAGGCCGAGGTCTCTGAGAGGAGCGGTACCGATCCTAATAATGCGGCGTTGTTTCCGAGTTCGGCGGCGCGCACTTGCACTTTACCCCAAGGCGTCCAGGCGTGCTTTTGTACGTAAGACTCGATGTACGGAATGATGATGTCGGCGCTCTTCATGATTCCGCCGCCGATCACGATGATTTCAGGATCGTAGGCATGAACCAATCCCACAGCGCATGACGCCCAGACGTTCAAACATCGGTCTCGAATGGCAATCGCGATTTTGTCTCTGCGCGTGGCCTCTTCGAACAGCTCTTTAAATCCGATCTCTGCGTGTTTCGATA
>JBOGLB010000012.1:0-3754 GCA_050745965.1 Terriglobales bacterium
ATGATCAGGCTTGCAGCATCATTCCGCTGATTTGTGTAATACCAGCCGCCGGCGACCACAGCGATCAGCGCCAGAAGAACAACGCCGGCGACGATCAATGTGCCCTTATGTTCGAGGCTCCAGTCGAAAGTGGCTCCGGCTGCGCCGATCGTAACTTTATTGAATCTGTCTTGTTTTAATGAATGGCGAGTCTCTGCGCGCACGTACTCCCCTTCTGATCAAACTGTATGCTGGCAAACTCTCAGTCTAACAGGCCGAATTCACGAGCGTCAAAATCCGGTCGTGTGTCGCGGACACTCCTATCCGCCACCTTTGACTTTGCCTCACATCAAGACCGGGCCGCAATCGCATCAAACAAATTCAGGAATTCCAGCTTCTTCTCGGCAGGCAGGAAAGAGGCCTCAAACGAATTCCGTGCCATCTCGCGCATGTGTTCGTTGGTAAATTCAAACGTATCCTGCGCGAGCTGGTATTCGCGCGTCAAGGATGTACTTAACATCGCCGGATCGTCGCTGTTCAGTGTGATCATCACGCCACGATCAAAATAATCCCGGACCGGATGCTTCTCGACGGAAGCACAGCAGCCGGTTCGCACGTTGCTGGTCAGACATATTTCCACCGGAATCTGCCGCGTTGCCAGTTCCTCAACAAGTTCAGCATCCTGCGCAGCGGTAAGCGCGTGCCCAATGCGCTCTGCCTGAAGGTTCAACGCGCCCCACACTGATTCTGGTCCGCCGTTTTCGCCGGCATGAGCCGTCAAACGCAATCCATTGGCGGCCGCATACCCGTAAGCGTCGCGGAAAAGTTCTGCCGGGCCTTTCAATTCGTCCCCTCCGATTCCCACCGCAACGACGTGACGATCCCGATACCTCACCGCTTGCTGGAATACCCCCATCGCAGCGTCAGCTCCGAACTGGCGCACGGCATCAAAGATCCAAAACAGCGAAATTCCAAAGTCCCGCTCACCCCGCTCCCGTCCCCGTTCCAGCCCTTCGAATATTTCGTCGAAGTTTTGTTTCCGCCACAGGCATACCCCAACAGAAACATAGACTTCAGCGTGAAGAATATTTTCGGCTTTCAGCTGCTGCATCAGCCGATAGGCTATGAGTTCGTAATCCTCAGCCGTCTTCAGCAGCCCCGTAACTGCCTTGAAGGCCATCAAAAATCCGCTGAAGCCCTCCGACCGGTAAAGACGGTCAACCTCCGCAATGGAACCAGTTTCCCCGTGCCGATTCTTCAGCTCTACCACAGTAGAGGGACTAATCGCCCCTTCGAGATGCAAGTGCAATTCAGCCTTCGGAAGCGAAAGCACAAACGCGCTCGACGAGCGATGTACAGCGAGGGCCATGCTGCGATTGTAGATTTTGGAGGGAAGAATAGCGAGTCTAGAAAGTTGACTCAGAGGAATCTAGCGACGACGGACGAGAAGTTGTGCGAAGACTTCTATCGCGGTTCCTTCGTGGTCAATGAATTTCATCTCTAAGCACGCCGCGCAAACTCGCTGTGGTGGCGGCTATAGAGCGCATAGATCAAGAGCCCTAAGCCGAGCCATATGACGAAACGCAGCCACGTAATTACCGTGAGTCCAGTCATCAAGCCGCCGCAGAGCACAATGGAAGCGAGCGGGAACCAGGGCACAAACGGTACCCGAAAAGATCGGGGACGGTCAGGCTGTCTTCGCCGCAGCAAAATTACGCCCAACGATACCAGCACAAACGCAAATAGAGTCCCAATGTTCGAGAGGTCTGCTGCGTCCCCAATATCCACGAAGCCCGCCGGCAATCCTACGGCGAAACACGCAATCCATGTGGACCAGTACGGTGTTTTGAATTTCGGATGCACCGCCGAAAACAATTTCGGCAACAATCCGTCGCGCGACATTGCATACCAGATTCGAGCCTGCCCATACTGAAATACCAGCAGCGACGAAATCATCCCCATCAACGCGCCAACAACGATGATCGAGCGGAAAACCGGCCGCGCGCCCAATTCAGCCAATGCGTACGCCACCGGCGCTTCCGCCGCTTTCCCCGAAACAAAGGTCGTGTACTTCAACATGCCGAGCAGCACCACGGCCACCCCAACGTAAAGCACCGTACAAACTATAAGGGAGGCAATTATTCCGAAGGGCAGATCGCGTTGCGGGTCCTTACATTCTTCGGCGGCGGTTGAAACCGAGTCGAAACCAATGTAGGTGAAAAAAACAATCGCGCCGCCGGTAACAATTCCGCCGAAGCCAGAAGGTGCGAAGGGCTTCCAATTCGCCGGGTGCACCAGCATGCCTCCTACAACCAGAAATGTCAGAATCGCCCCAATCTTGACCAGGACCATTACGTTGTTGGCTTCAGCCGACTCGCGCACGCCGCGCACCAACAAAAGTGTCAGCACAAAGACGATCAGGAAAGCCGGGACATTGAAATATGCGCCGGTCCAGTGGCCCGAAGCCCAAACCGAACTGGCCCACCGGTCTGGAAGATTGATGCCGAATACTGCGAGTTGCGCCCTCGCATATCCGCTGAACCCCACGGCCACGGCCACATTGCTTACCGCATATTCCAGGATGAGGTCCCATCCGATGATCCAGGCGAAAATTTCTCCAAGAGTGGCGTAGGAATATGTATAGGCGCTGCCCGCGATAGGGATCATCGAAGCCAGTTCCGCGTAGCATAATCCCGCAAAACTGCACACAACCGCGACCAGCAAAAATGAAATCGCTATCGAAGGCCCCGCGGCAGGACGTCCATGCATCAGAGCACCGGCTGTACTTCCGGTGCGCAGGAAGTTGAAAAGTAAATCCATTACCTGGGCGTGCAGGATGGACGGTGCCTCAAAATGCTCTCCAGCCGCTGCCGTTCCGGTGAGGACGAATATTCCGGATCCAATGATTGCTCCGATGCCTAGCGCTGTAAGCGACCAGGGTCCAAGGGTTTTTTTGAGGCGATGCTCCGGCTGGTCCGCTTCAGTAATCAGCTTGTCAATAGATTTGCAGCAGAAAAGCTGGTTGTCCGACGTGCGAACGCTTTTACCGCCGGACGTGGAAGGTTCAGCCAATGGGATATTAATTCAAGAGTCATCTGTCTTCCTTCGTGTACCTTCGTGTCCTTTGCGTTCAAAAAATGTTCACCATTAAGGACACGAAGCACACGAAGTTAAGGCGCACTGCCAAGAACACTGTCTCCTACCGCTTCGACGTACCTCGCGCCAGCTTCTTAACTTTGCGCTTCGCCGAACCGCGCGCGTATTCGCGCTTCTTGAGCGGTTTCTCCACCTTTTTCTTCTTCCGCGCGGTGCGCTTGCTTGCCTTACGTTCTTCCTTGCTTAAACTCGATGTATTTGCCATTCGTCCTTTCACTAGAAGCTAAACTACGCACGCTCCAGTTGCGCATACTTTTCCACCAGCTTCTTCAAACCGAAGCGAGGAAATTGTACAGTAATCTTGGCCTCTTCACCGTCTCCCTCGCGTTGATAAACCGTGCCTTCACCATATTTGGGATGCTTCACCTTTTGCCCAGGACGGAATCCCTTCTTTCCCTTTGGCTCTTCCACGGGCAATTTCGGCAGGCCGAACTTCTTCCCGCGCGACGAAAAAAACTCCGCAATATTCTCAATCGAGTTATAACTTTTCACCGGAGTCGTCCGGCGTTGCTTATTCCGCGCCCCCGCCCAACTCGCGCTCTGGTCTTCATCCTCGTATGCATAGTGCTCGTGTGGCGCGAGCTCGTGTGGCGCGGGCGCCCCCGCCCGCGGCCTTTGA
>JBOGLB010000013.1:0-3696 GCA_050745965.1 Terriglobales bacterium
GTCTCGGCCAATTACGGGGCGTGGGAGGTCACTTCCGACGCAGAGGCAGGCGGTAAGTCCCATGCCTCAATGGAAGCTGTGGAAGGCGGAGCGGACGGTTCAAAGGGAGCATTAAGAGTGGCGGGTGAGATTGTTCCGGGCGCTGCCTTCACTTGGGCAGGTGCGGTGTTCCACCCGGGTTCTTCGCCGGAAGATGCGGCCAATCTTTCCGGCAAAAAGACTATTTCCTTTTGGGCGAAGGGGGACGGAAAGAATTACGCCGTAGCCGCTGAAACGGAATCCAACGCAGGACAGATGCCTGGAATTCAGCCGTTTGTCGCCGGGCCCGAGTGGAAGCAATTCTCTTTTCCGCTTGCACAGTTTAAAACCGACGGCCACGACCTGCTCGGATTTGCATTCGCGCACGCGCAACAACCGGGTAAGTTCGAGTTCGAGATTGACGAAGTAAAAATTGAGTAGAAGGATGATTGGCAAAACCGCTAGGGAATTGCCCGGCGTCACGCCCGAGTTAGAAAGCAAAGGAAGAGATGGTGCGCCCAAGGGGACGATTTCCGAACTCTGGCGGTCGGCCCCAACGCCGCAGGGTGTCTGCGCACAGCAAAAGGTTCGTTGGCGAAGTTCAAATCGGGAATGTGGGTTTATTCACTAGAGACTACCACTCACCCGCGCCCGGCCCATTTTTCTCCACGACGCGTTTGCACACGGGACCGCTCGCGTCGAGACACTTGCCGAATCTTTCACCCACCGGCCCACCCGAAATAAGTGGCGAACAAGGCCAGGGTATCGCTCACGCCATGAGCGCCGATCGCAACCCACAGATTCCTGCCAGCCAAGAGATAGGCTGCCCCGTACACAAGTCCGCTGACCGCGGCACTGACGACGCCGGCCGGACCTTGATACCAGTGAGCGCAGCCAAACAGTGCGCTCGACCACACCAAGCCCAGCAGAAGCGCGGGGCGGGACTGGCCTCCGATATCCGCGACACGATTGAGCAGGTACCGGCGATAACCGATCTCTTCTCCGAAAGCGGCGTAGGTCCAAATAATGCCAAGCCAGCGTAGCAGTCCACCGTATCCGCGTATGCCCCTCAGGGGATTCGCGCCGGCACTGTAGTGCATAGACGCTCGCGTGAGCGGGTCCACGGCGAATTGGCCGACGGCCTGCTGTACCGCAGCCGCGGCGACCGCGATGAGGACGGTTCGGATCCAGGATCTTGGCGATCCCCATCCGATGGCCTTCCAGTCGCCTTCCCGCCATTGAAAGGAAATCAACGACAGGGCTACGAGAAGTAACACCGAATTGGGCAGCACGTGCCAGACGTTATCTCCAAGGACGATCAAGCTGCCAAGGACCGCCTCCCCGAAGGAAATCCACCGCGGACCTGCTCCGCGCGCTGCGGCGGTCCGCTCAGGTCGGGAATTCGGGCCGGAGGTGGTGCTCATATGCGTGCGTGGGACGTATTTGATCCTCTGGAATGTCACTGCCCCCCTCCTGCAGGCGCAGCCTAACATACCCATCAGCCCGGTTCCTCATCCTTGGTGTGTTCCCCCGTCTTTCGCCGAACTTTTTGACTGAAAATTGAAAATAGTTGGACAGTTTTTGCCGAAAAAATCCCTCTCTATTAGTGAGGGGTTATTTCGATGATTCTCGCAGGCCTGACGACGAAGCCATCCGCATTCCACGCAGAATAGGAACGAACTGAAGCCCGCTTCAGTACCAGACTTCAGGTGCATCCCATGTTTACTTCAGCTCGGACGGGTGAAGGGGGTTCACCCCGGCACTTTACCCATAGTTTTGATTCGCTTCACATTGGCGTGAAGCGAACTGAGCGAAGCGAAGGATCTGAAAATGGTGCGCCCGGAGAGATTCGAACTCCCGACCTAACGGTTCGTAGCCGTTCGCTCTATCCAACTGAGCTACGGGCGCAGTTCAATGAGGTTTCAGTTGCGGCGAGTCAAATTATAAACGAAATGATTACCTTAGAGCCTGCAAGGACGAAATTGAAATGGTCAAAGAGCCTCTTACTCCTCTCCGCAAAACGTCTAAGGTTGGTAAAACTTTCCGGGCATCCGGAAATTCCTACGCCTTAGATTCTTCCGCGATTTCTTTATTTTCACCACATTGGGGATGGCAGAGCAGGTGCTACCTGCAACTCCAGACGAAGTGGCGCGCAACGGGGCGTCCATAAGAATAATCTTCGGCCAGAAGTTTTCTTTGGCGCCCCTTGCTTTATCACCAGCCCTCCCCGTTCCTCCAAATCATTAAGCGAGAGCCGGATTTTCCTGGATATCAATGCCCGCTTGCCTCAGCAGTGCGGCAATCACCGGTTCCTTAAAGCGCGAGGCATCGAATTCCACTCGAACCGAGCGTTCTTTTTCGTTGAAGCGGATTCCTCGAACTCCATAGACTTCCCGCACATTATCGAGAGCGCGCATTTCCGCCTCTCCAGGAGCGGCGCCGTACCGGTAGAGAACTTCCATTTGGGTCATTCAAGTAGCCTTTCCGTTAAAGGAGAATTCATTAACAGGGGTGAATCTTCGGAACAATCAATTGTCTCTATACTCTAAAGAGTTTCTCACACTGCTGGTAAAGCCGGGCAATCCTTATGGCGATCCACAACCCTGGAACCCTGGGTGCGACAAAAGACCCTGTTTGCGGGATGATCGTGAACCCGGCGACCGCGAAGTACGTGTGGGTGCACGAGGGCAAAAACCATTTCTTTTGCGCGTCCTCGTGCATGGAAAAATTCAAGGCCGATCCTCAACGGTATCTAAAACCATCCGCCAAACCAGAGGCGATGGGTTCGCTGGTAAGCATCGGAACTGCTTCACCCGAGCTGGAAAATTCTGTAAGCGACGTGCGCGGACACTCGCCCGTCCAGACCCAAAATCAAGCAACAACTCCTCCCCCATCCCCCGCGGCCACCGCCAGTTACGTTTGCCCCATGTGTCCCGACGTTCGCGCGGAGAAAGCGGTGCCATGCCCAAGTTGCGGAATGGCGCTTGAGCGTGATGTGCCCGCAGCGCCCCGGGTCGAATATACGTGTCCTATGCATCCGCAAATCGTGCGGCTTGGGCCGGGAGCGTGTCCTATATGCGGCATGGCGCTCGAGCCGCGCACGGTTACGGCCACCGAGGATAATTCAGAACTGCGCGCAATGACTCTCCGCTTCTGGGTCAGTCTCCTGCTAACGCTTCCTCTGTTTGCCATCGCCATGGCAGACATGTTTTCCGGCTCGCCACTACAGCGCGTCCTGCCAATCGGTCGGTTGCCCTGGATTCAATTGCTCCTCGCTACTCCCGTTGTCCTGTGGGGCGGCTTGCCGTTCTTTCAGCGGGGATGGACTTCCATCGTCAATCGCTCCACCAACATGTTCACGCTGATCGCGATGGGTACAGGCGCCGCGTATGCGTACAGCGTGGTGGCAACATTATTTCCTAGGGTCTTTCCGGATTCATTTCGCGAAAATGGAACCGTCCCCGTTTACTTCGAGGCGGCAGCGGCAATCACCACGCTCGTGCTGCTCGGGCAAGTACTCGAATTGCGAGCGCGAAGCCGCACCGGCCAGGCAATCCGTGCGCTGCTTGATTTATCTCCGAAAACCGCGCGTGTTTTGCGAGATGGACGGGAAGAAGATATTTCCCTGGATCAAGTCAAAGTCGGGGACCAGATCAGGGTGCGTCCCGGCGAGAAGGT
>JBOGLB010000014.1:0-3445 GCA_050745965.1 Terriglobales bacterium
CCCCAACGCCGATCGCAGATAGAGAGCGTCGTGAAACGAGGTGCTCTGATATTGCAGCATCAGGTCGTCCGCTCCGGGAACGCCCATGACGTAGTTGACACCGGCGACTCCAAGCATGGTGAGCAACAAGTCCATATCGTCCTGATCAGCCTCGGCGTGATTGGTGTAACAAATGTCGCAGCCCATAGGCAATCCGAGAAGCTTGCCGCAGAAGTGATCTTCAATCCCGGCCCTAATAATCTGCTTGCCATCGTAGAGATATTCCGGACCGATGAAGCCAACGACGGTATTCACGAGCATTGGCGAGTAACGCCGTGCGACTGCATAGGCTCGCGCCTCGCAGGTCTGTTGGTCCACGCCATGGTGCGCATTGGCCGAAAGCGCGCTGCCTTGACCAGTTTCGAAGTACATCACATTATCGCCAACGGTTCCGCGCTTAAGCTCGCGTGCCGCTTGATGCGCTTCACTTAACATATTCAGGTTAATGCCAAACGAACGGTTCGCGAGTTCAGTCCCCGCGACCGATTGGAACATAAGATCAATGGGTGCTCCCTGATGTAGCGCTTCCATTTGCGTGCTGATGTGCGCGAGAACACAGCTCTGCGTGGGAATCGAGTAGCGCTCACGGGCATAGTCAATCAAGCGCAGTAAAGTCGCTACGGTTGCCACATTGTCGGATGCGGGATTGACCCCGATAACCGCGTCTCCCGACCCGAGAAGCAATCCATCAATAATCGCAGCGGCAATTCCCGCCGGATCGTCTGTCGGATGGTTAGGTTGAAGACGTGTCGAAAGGCGTCCGGGGAGACCGACAGTGGTTCGGAAACGTGTCACCACGCATATCTTGCGGGCCACTGAAATCAGGTCTTGAATCCGCATGATCTTTGAGACGGCAGCGGCCATCTCGGGAGTGATTCCAGGCGCGAGCTTCGCGAGGACATCACCGCTTGCGTCGTCGGAAAGAAGCCAGTCCCGAAAACCGCCTACGGTGAGGCTGGCAATTGCCCCAAACGCGGATGCACTGTGCGAATCGAAAATGAGCCGAGTTACCTCGTCGGTTTCGTAGGGCATGACAGCTTCGTGAATGAATTTGCTCAGCGGGAGATCGGCAAGCGCCATCTGCGCCGCGACCCGCTCGACGGAGCTTGCAGCCGCGATTCCTGCCAGCTCGTCACCGGAGCGCAATGGCGTCGCCTTCGCAAGCAGGTCTTTCAAATCGCGAAAGGTGTAGGTGACTCCGTGAATGGTGTGCTTCAGGGACACGGTTCGTCAACGATGAGAATAGCAGCCACTGGTCTGTAACCGCACGGTGGAAAGAGAAGATCGAGTGTCCACAAACTTCTTAGCCAGATCGCAACTTGGCGGGTTTTCTAGAAACCGTCAGGCTACTGTTTAACAGCGGGACTCGCCAGCGATTGGCTCCGTTCTTCTGCGGAAATCAACGGCCGTCCTTCACAATATTCCTGTTCGGCAAACCAGCGATACGTTTTTGCACTTTCCGATTGAACGTCCGAATTCTTCCGGGACAGGCTGCTGCCAAGTAGCCGAACATAGTTGCGCAGCTTCTCTACGGCCGTGGAATGATAAGTCTGAGGTGCGGACGATTGAAATGCCTCCGGAACGTCGATTCTAAGGTCCCAATCTGCCAGCGATTCAACAACCATCGTTGACACCTCGAAATCCGGGTCTTGTATTCGGCTCGCCATTAGGTGCAAAGCCTCATTTGGGTAAGACGAGTGCCGAATCGCGTCCCAAAAGCCATTCGACCAGCCGTGGTTCCTTCCGTCGAAAAACTTCGCCTCTGTCGCGAGGGAGTCAGGCGTGTCCAGGTATGTTATGCGGCGAGCAATTTCTCCGCATTGAAGAAAGGAGTCCCGGGATGCAAGGTTATCACCACGACAGAGTTTGCCGTACGCGTCAGTATAGGCAATGTCTGCGGAGCGCGACCATGTGGGGTCATCAGTGATGGTTAAGACAATTGGATTTGATTTCACCAACAATGCCTGACGAATCTTCTCGTCACGCGAAGCCATTGTGACTTCAGCAGCGGAAGCAGTGCAGGTATAGGTCCCAGGGGCGCGAAAGCGAACATAGATGTTCAGCGGCATTGTGCTAAAGCCGAGTTCTGTGGGACTTAAGAGAATCTCCCCGTCGCAATCCCCGCATCCGCCGCCGACTCCTCCACCGACCCCGCCGCATGAATTGAGCATCGCTTCAAAGGACATCTTCACAAGTACTGGAGATAAAACGTTGGCAGGCTCGACCGATGGGGAACAGGCGACTTCCACAGGTCTCCCACCAGCCAGCTTATTGCTCAGTCCCACCCAGAAATATTTTCCTGGAGTCTCGGAGCGATAAGAGTATCTGATGGGTATCAGTTCTCCGAGATGGAACTGGTGCTGATCCGCTTCAGTCTGGAAATGCAAAATGACGTCGGTTGGCGCGGGTACGGGTTCGATACTTTGTCCAAACAGGCACGACTGGGAAATGAGAATCACGCATGAACTTCGCAAGAGGGCGTTCATTTCGCGCCTTCAATTCTCGCAAGAGCTGACGGAAATGTCATAGCTCCACCCCTACGGCGTTCCGTACAACTGCCGGTACATGTTCGCGTTCCGCAGAATAGCTTGCACATACTCTCGAGTCTCGGTAAATGGGATTGACTCAACGAACTCTTGCGGGTCGCGATACTTTCCATCTCCCAGCCAGCTTTGCACTCTGTCGGTTCCCGCGTTGTAGGCTGCCAACGCGTACTCGAACGCGCCAAATTTATCTACCATCGCGCGAAAATAACGCGTGCCGAGTTGCAGATTCATGCCCGGGGTAAATAGTTGAGCAGCCTTATAATGTTTTATCTTTTCTTGCTTAGCCAGCGTCTTTCCAACCTTAGGCAGCAATTGCATCAATCCCACCGCGTCTTTCCGCGACAGGGCATTGGGATTGAATTCCGACTCCTGCCGGATTAAAGAAGCCACGAGATAGGGATCAAGCGCATTGCTTGAAGAAAATCTTTTCAAATCCAACCAATAGGGCTTGGGAAAAAGCGCCTCCCAATACGAACGCGGCAAGGTGTCTAAATCAACCGCAAAATAATTTGGAACGGCCCGCTTCAAGACTTCGATTGCGATGTCATAACGTCCGGCGTCCTCGTACATGCGCGCGGTTTCGGCGGGAAGCCACGCGCCTTTGTCTTCTTCGTCCGCGGCTTTCAATTCGCGAACCGCGAAGTCCAGCAGTGCTCCATTTTCCAGCAGGTGTGCTTTCTGCACTCGAAGGTCATCAGCCGGCACCGTGTCGTCTGTCGGCGCAGGATCGGAACTCATGGGGGGCACTCGATCCAATAAAGCATAGTGCTGCGGAGGACCATTCACGTTCATCTTGTGCAATTGCTCGCGAGCCAGTTCGCCGTAATAGTAGTTGCGGAATCGCAGCGATAACTTCTGGT
>JBOGLB010000015.1:0-3432 GCA_050745965.1 Terriglobales bacterium
GACATCGAACAACGGTGGGTATATGGGCGCGATTGATCCTGCAACTCTTCGCTCCGAGTTAAGGGATGCTTTGAAGGGAATCGCGCCCGGGCAAATCACCACTCCTGTAAAAATTCCGTCCGGCTACGCGATTCTGAAAGTCTTGCCTTCCAACCAATCTTCAAAGTCCGCGACTGGAAATCCGGCCCCCATCCTGCCTCTGGAGGCCACGGGAGCAATTCGATATTCGCCCAATGTAGGCGGAAAGGGCGAAGCCGATTTAGCCTTTCGCAGCTTTTCGAAGCCTGAAGGATGGAGTCAGGACTTAAACGAGCTTTGCGAGATTCGCACGAAATCGTATTCCGCCATCCTGGATGAGCTGGAGAAAAACCAGCTGCGCATGAATGTTGAAGGATTGGCGAAGGGCACAACCCTGGATCAGATCGAAACTCATTACGCTATGGCTAATCTCTATTCCTACAAAGGCACCATGGACAAGGCAGTCGCAGAGTGGGAGGCCGCCTATCAACTTGCCAGGGCACAGTTGCCTGGGGCTATGCCAGAGCTCGAAGAAGTGCTCGGCATCGCATACCTGCATAAATCCGAAATGGAAAACGACGTTTATCGCAACCCCGGTGACAGATGCATTTTCCCTCCGCGGATCGACATTCGGTACGAAAAACCTGCCGATTCCGAAAAGGCGGTTGAGTACCTGACGAAGTATCTGGATCGTCAACCCGACGCTTTCGATGTTAGATGGCTGCTCAATCTGGCGTACATGACGCTGGGCGGTTATCCGAGCAGCGTTCCGCAAAAATATCTGATAGCACCTTCCTTGTTTGAGTCAAAAGAAACCGTGCCGCGCTTCGTGGATGTCGCGCCCTCCACCGGCATCAAGACTTATGACGAATCCGGCGGACTCATTGTGGACGACTTCGATAATGACGGCCTTCTGGATGTCGTGCTCTCAGATTTCGATCAATGTGCGCCACTTCGTTTTTTTCATAACAACGGCGACGGCACGTTCACGGACAAAACGGCCCAAGCGGGATTGTCGGACCAGTTAGGCGGACTCAACCTCCTGCAAACGGACTACAACAATGACGGCTGCCTCGACATCCTGGTGTTGCGCGGAGCGTGGGAGTTTCCGCAACGCAAATCACTTCTGCGGAATAATTGCGACGGAACCTTTACCGACGTAACGAAGGCCGCCGGCTTGGCGGAGCCCGCAACCCAAACTCAGACCGCAGTATGGGCTGACATTGACAATGACGGATTTCTGGATCTCATCGTAGGCAATGAAAACAGTCCTCTCCAACTTTTTCAAAATAACGGTAACGGCACTTTCACGGACATTTCCCACGCGGCCGGAGTGGATCGAGTGGGTTTCACAAAAGCCGTTGCTGCTGCCGACTACGACAACGACGGCTACGTTGATTTTTATGCGTCAAATCTGAACGGGGACAATTTCCTGTTTCACAACAATCACAACCGAACGTTCACCGAAGTGGCGCTCCAGGCTGGAGTTCAACAGCCATGGCAGAGCTTCGCTGCGTGGTTCTTTGATTATGACAACGATGGTTGGCCCGATCTTTTCGTCACCAGCTATTACGTTTCGGCGGATGAATCCGTCCGCACTTATCTTGGATTCCCCCATAACGCCGAGACCTTAAAGCTGTACAGGAATTTGGGAAATGGAACATTCAAGGACGTGACCGCCGAAGCCGGCCTTGATAAAGTTTTCATGCCCATGGGGGCCAATTTCGGAGATATAGACAACGACGGATACCTGGATATTTACCTTGGCACCGGAAACCCTTCTTATGCGTCTCTTCTCCCCAATATTCTGCTGCGGAACCACGATGGAAAATACTTCGTGGATGTGACTGCATCGTCGGGCACCGGCGAATTGCACAAAGGACACGGCGTAGCATTCGCCGATATGAACAATGGGGGTAGCGAAGATTTACTCGAGGAGGTTGGAGGCGCCGTCCCCGGCGACGCTCACGCGTTCCGCTTCTTCGAGAATCCGGGAAACGGTAACGATTGGATCAACTTGCATTTGATTGGCGTAAAGAGCAATCGCGCCGCCATCGGGGCGCGAATAAAAGTGACAGTTGAAGACGAGGGCCGCGGTCGACGCTACATCTACCGCAGCGTGGGTAGCGGAGGGTCGTTTGGCGCTTCGCCGCTAGAGCAGCACCTCGGCCTGGGGAAATCGGCGCGGATTACTGATTTGGAAATTTGGTGGCCAGCGAGCAATACGCGACAGCACTTCTCGAGCATCGCCACGAATCAGTTCGTTGAAATTAAGGAGTTTGCCACAACCTACACCAAACTGGTCCGGCTGCCATTTAAGCTCGGCGGTCCGCCTCACAATTCCGCGCCATCGCGGAAAATCTCAGAACAGATTGGTCGAGCGAAATAAGCGCGCCGTCTGACGTTATGAAAGTGGCTTCGACGGAAGGCTTTGGGCAGGTGCGAGAGCCGTGGACCCTCGTAACACGAGGTTGGTGATCAACTCGTATTCCGTCCCTTCCTTCGAGGACGACGTCCCCTCCACTTCATTGATCAGAGCTTTGAATGCATATTCGGCTAGAAGCGTCTGCGACATTTGCACTGTCGTCAAAGGCGGAGTCGTGAAGCTCGAAAGCCGGATATCATCGAAGCCTACGATTGACAAATCCCGAGGAATGATCATGCCGTAATCGTAGGCCTCTCGCATTACGCCAATTGCAGTCATGTCATTCGAACATACAACCGCAGTCGGCCGGTCACGCAATCCGAGCAGTTCAACCAGGCCCCGCATACCTCCTTCCATTCTATGATCCCCGGTCACCATCAATTCTGCGGGTAGTTCCCTCCCAATTTCGTGCATCGAGCTTTCGAATGCGGTCTTTCGAGCCATCGCAGATCTAAGATTTAGCGGCCCGCTTATAAAGGCGATTCGCACGTGCCTCAAAGCAGCCAAATGCTGTACAGCTTGCCGGATGCCGTGCTGGTAATTGATGCGAATATTGCTGACGCCGGGCATGTGTGGCCCGACATCCACGAATACTACGGGCAGCTTGCGAAATCGCAGGTCTTCAATCAAGGACTCTTCCATTCCAAACGTCAAAATGGCGACGCCATCCACTCTGCGCTCAATCATCCGGCGAACCGCCAGCTCCATGCGCTTGGGATCGTGGATGGTGGAAGTCAGAAGAATTTCATAGTTATGTCGAACGGCAATATCTTCGAAAGATTGGACAATCTCTGGGAAGAAAGGGTTTGTTATCTCGGAAACAATAAGACCAAAAATCCTGCTCTTCCCGGAAACCAGCGCTCTGGCTTGGGTGTTTGGATAGTAGCCAAGCTCCTCAACTACCTTCCAGACACGCTTGGCAAGCTGCGGGTCAACACTCGGCACCCGGTTTATCGTCCGCGACACCGTGGCCGTCGAAACCCTGGCAC
>JBOGLB010000016.1:0-2848 GCA_050745965.1 Terriglobales bacterium
ATACTCCATCACGATGAAAGACTGGTGGCCCTGCTCGTCAATTTCATGAATGGTGCAGATGTTGGGATGATTCAATGCCGAAGCGGCGCGAGCTTCGCGCCGGAACCGTTCTAAGGACTGAGCGTCTTTGGCGACATCATCAGGCAAAAACTTGAGCGCAACGAAACGGCCGAGAGTGGTGTCTTCAGCTTTGTAAACCACGCCCATGCCGCCGCCGCCGAGTTTTTCGGTGATGCGGTAATGAGAAATGGTTTGGCCGGCGAGAGTCTTTTCGATCATCAGGTTAGAAATGCCAAGGTGAACACGGGCGAACAGGGAATGGTAGGAGTTATGCACGTGCAAGTCAACGGGGATACAAATATCGCGTTGACTTTCGTCCGACCCATCCCTAATATGGCGGACGCATCCCCAACATAGCATGAGCTGATCCGCTTCTGATTGGCCAATTTACTTTCCGCTACCGCATCGCTGAAAGACTCGCGCTGGAGCGGCGGAGGGCTTGGCCCACACGAGCGGGGACACTGACATTTGTTTAGGCTGGCTCGCCGACGAGGTCGTTATGGCTCGCTCGCTTTGCTCGCAAGAATCAGGGCTTCTTCCGGTAATGATGTCATATGCCCGTTCTATCCTGGCACTGGAAATATGGCTTCTTGCCACAGCGGCGCCGGCTTGGGCTCAGCAGCCATCACGCCAATTGGCGCCTCCTGAGCGGCCGGTTCATATGGTGCGCAGGATGGTAAATCCGGTCGAGCTACAGCCGCCTGGGTCGCTGCCTCAGCCGCCGGCGGCGCATCTCAACTATTATGGCGGGCCGGTAATTTCCAATCTTCAGGTGGTCGTGATTTTTTGGGGGCCTGATGTTTATGCTCCGGTCACCGAGGGGATTGCGGGCTTCTTTCAAAACATCACTGCCAGTGCATACTTTGATCTCCTCAGCGAATACGACACGAATGTTACAGCGATAGACGGGAGCGCAGGCACGAACCAGTCAATCGGGCGTGGAACTTACGGCGGCTCATTTACGATTACTCCGTCGGTTTGCAACGTCACCCCCTGTGCCGTCACCGACGACCAGGTTCAGACGGAATTGTTAAGCCAACTCAACGCCGGACAGCTTCCAATGCCTGAGCTTGACGGTCAAGGCAACGTGAATACGATGTACATGATTTACTTTCCTCCTGGGGTAACCATTCAGCTGGAAAAAGATTCCAGTTGCGTCCAGTTCTGCGCCTACCACGGGACTACAACCAGTGAGTTCAATTCCAAGAACCTGGCTTACGGCGTAATGCCAGATTTCAGTCCTCCCGCTGGCTGCCGCGAGGGCTGCGGCAGCGGAACTGACTTTGAAAATATAACCGCAGTTTCGTCGCACGAGATAGCGGAGACGGTTACCGATGTTGACGCCGGGCTTACGTCCCTTAACGCTCCGCCATTGGCGTGGTATGACCCAGTTTTTGGAACTGGAGAAATCGGCGACATCTGCAATCATGAAGATTCTAAAATATCAACCCCGGGAGGAACTTTTTCTGTCCAGTTGCTTTGGTCGAATCAGATGAGTGCCTGCCTAACTATTGGAGCACATCCCGCCTTCCAATTGACTGCACCAAGCTCGGCTGATCCTGGCGCATCCGTTAATTTTTCCGTCGTCGTAGAGAACCCTTCCGGCAGCAGCACCGATACCAGTTTCGCTGGTACGGTTCATTTCACCAGCAGCGACACGCGAGCCATCCTTCCCGCGGATTCCACGTTCGCTCCCGGCGATCAGGGAATTCAGGGTTTCAATGCAACCCTGGGGACTTCAGGCTCGCAAACCATTATCGCGACTGACACCATCAACAGCGCGATTACAGGGGCGGCAACCGTGACCGTTAGCGGCACGATCCTCACATACGCCCCTACAGCATTGAGCTATGGGACTCAGGCGGTTGGAACCACGAGCTCAATGAACAAAGTCACCCTGACCAACCAAACGGGCGGAACGATCGCCATAGCTTCAATAGCGATCACGGGCGCTGATGCAGGCGATTTTGCCAACATGACGACCACCTGCGGCAGCACGCTCGCGCTAAACAACAGCTGTAGTGTGAGCATGCCGTTTACACCCGGCGGACTCGGTATAAGGTACGCCACTTTGGCAATTACAGATGGCGCAGGCAATAGTCAACAGCAAATTGCCCTTTCGGGGACAGGCGTAGTGCAAGTCTCTCTCGTGCCGGCGGCACCGACTTTCGCGACGACTGTTGTCGGAAAAAAGAGTCCCACGAAGGTGATTAAAGTTACAAACAACCTGAGAACGACGTTAACGTTCTCAACCACTCCCTTTTCACTCACCGGAAGCGATCCTGGCGACTTTTCCGTATCCGCAACAACTTGTCGACTCACATTGGCCGCTCATGCGCACTGCACGGTAAGTGTTGCATTTTCCCCCGCCGCGCGTGGCCTTCGCTCCGCCGTGCTCAATGTGTCAGACAATGCCAACCCGGGTCTCCAAATGGCGGATTTGTCGGGGACGGGGAAGTAACGCACTGCTAATCGGTTTGGGAGGCCGAGGCGGGCGCTTAGGCCCCGGAATATAGCGCTTCGATCTCTTTCGCGTAACGCGCTTCGACGGCGCGTCGGCGTAGTTTCATGCTCGCGGTCAGGGTTTCGTTTTCGGCGGAGAACTCTTCCGCTACCAATAAGACCTTCTTGAGTTTCTCAAAGCGGGCGAGATTCTGGTTAACGTCTTCCACGATTCCTTCGTACAGCTGCCGCACCGATGCATCGCTCAATAATTCCTCGCGAGAAGCAAAAGCGAGTTTGTGCTCCTGAGCCCAATTTTCGAGTACTGAAAAAGCCGGCGCTATGA
>JBOGLB010000017.1:0-2388 GCA_050745965.1 Terriglobales bacterium
CCCCATCCCGAAAACGCCAAAGAGCAGGAACCGGCTCCTCTCACGCAGTTATCCACGCGGGACTTGTTTGCCGAAGCTCAGACGAAGCAGAACCCACTTTCCCGCTGGTATTACATTGAATTGCATCGCCGCTTCGCTTTGCCAACAGCATGCCTGGTATTGGCACTGGTAGGCATTCCTTTGGGCCTGTCCTCGAAAAAAGGAGGGAAATCCAGCGGGTTCGTGATGACGATCCTGCTGGTTTTTGTTTATTACTTTGTGTCTTTGTTCGGAATTTCTCTGGCGAGGCAAGGAAGGATTTCGCCGGGCTTAGGAGTATGGATGGCAGATAGTGTCTTCTTGCTGCTGGGCGCATTTTTGCTGTGGAGAGTCGAACGCCGGCCGTTTGAGATTATTGGTTCTCTGCGGATTCGGAATCCGTTTAAAACGGGACCGCGAGAAAGAAGGAAGACTCCTCGCAACGGCGACAATGGAGACGCCTTCGAGCGAGTGGCGTCGCGGCGGCGTCTATTCAGGGCGCGCTTTCCCATGCTCCTGGATGACTATGTTCTGCGCGACTTCTTTGTGAATTTCGCGTTAGTTCTCTCTGCTTTCATCGTGCTGCTTTTGGTCTTCACGTTGTTCGAATTGCTTGGAGACATTTTGCGGAATCACGTTTCGCCCGTTATTGTGGGCGAGTACCTATGGAACGTTACCCCATACTTCCTCTATAACATCAGCCATTACGGAATCCTTTTGGCTGTTCTGATTACGCTGGGATTGATGCAGCGGACGAATGAGATAACGGCCATGAAGGCGACCGGAATCAGCGTTTATAGGATCATTGTTCCATTGTTGATTGCCGCAACCCTGATTGCAGGGGGACTTTTCTTTTTTGACCAGTTTTATCTGCCGCGTGCCAATAAGCGGCAGGACGCGCTTCGAAACCGCATTAAGGGCAAGCCGCCACAAACCTATTTGAATCCCGATCGCAAATGGATTTTCGGGGAGCACTCCACGATTTATTACTACCAACTGTTTGATCCTGAGCGCGCACAGTTCGGCAGCTTGTCAGTATTTCAATTTGATCCCGCAACCTTTCAACTCACGAGCCGAATCTATGCGTCGCGCGCCCATTGGGACGACAGCCTTCAGCGATGGGTCTGCACGCAAGGGTGGGAACGGGTTTTTCATGGTTCTGCCATAGAGAAATACCGCACGTTCGATGTCTCGACTTTCGCTGCGATCAGTGAGCCGCCAACATATTTCCAGAAAGAAGTCAGGCAATCCTCGGAGATGAATTACGAAGAACTGCGGCGCTATATTCGCGATTTGCAGCAGAGCGGATTCGATGTAGTGCGTCTCAGGGTGCAACTTCAGAAGAAATTTGCGTTTCCACTCATCACGCTGGTGATGGCAGTGTTGGCTGTGCCATTCTCGCTTTCGGGTGGGAAGCGCGGCGCCCTCACGGGAATCGCGGTCGCCGTTGGCATTGCCGTGGTGTACTCAGTCACCTCTCAAATGTTCGAAGCCATGGGAAACATCAGCCAGTTGCCACCGGCGTTGGCGGCGTGGTCTCCGGATCTGATTTTTGCCCTGCTAGGCGGATATCTGATCTTGAAGGTGCCGACCTGAAACATATGAGAACACCTGGAGACAGCTGCCCTCGGCTGTCTGGCCCTGCGTAGCCCGAGTACTGCCTTACAATTCTCAGCATTCCACCTACGAAGCGGAGCTTGCCCTCCGGCAGACAGCAGGGGGCGGCTGTCTCCACGTGTTCCTTTTTTGTTTATTGCTTCAGGAAGCGTTCTGGTGGATTTCAACCGTCGTCCAAGTTTTGTCGGCGGAATGGCAGATATTTTCAAGCGGGCACTCCACGCACTTTGGTTTGCGTGCGATACAGAGCCTCCGTCCATGCCAAATGATCTGGTGCGAAAACAGTATGCGCCGGTCCTCCGGAATGATCTTTATTAAATCTTGCTCGATTGTTTTCGGCGCATCATTCTTGGTTAGCTCCAGTCGCCGCGATATGCGGTGAACGTGGGTATCAACGACCACCCCGTCGCCTTTTTTGAACCACGTGCCTAGCACAACATTGGCTGTCTTGCGAGCGACACCGGGAAGAGAAAGCAATTCATCCATGGTTTCGGGCACTTTCCCCCCGAACTCGGCAACGAGCTTCTTAGCCGCGCCAACGACCGACTTTGATTTATTGCGGAAGAATCCTGTGGAGCGGATGTCCGACTCAAGCTGTTCGGGCTTTAGCGCGGCGAAGTCCTGTACCGTCGGATACTTTCGGAAAATCACTGGAGTAACCATGTTGACGCGGACATCGGTCGCTTGAGCCGAGAGAATGGTCGCCACGAGAAGTTCCCACGCGCTGTTATGAGTCAGAGCACAGGTAACGTC
>JBOGLB010000018.1:0-3371 GCA_050745965.1 Terriglobales bacterium
GCGTTGGAGTGAGCACGGCCCATAAATCCCTGGCCGATCATGGCTACGTTCAATCTTTGTTTTTTTGGCATGGTTACCCGAGGGTGCGTCAATAAGATACACGAGGAAAGGGTGCGCATGCCTCCTCTCTCGGACGGCTATTCTCTGAGATTGTTGCAATTTGTACCGATGAAGCCCCGGCCAAAAACGGATGTCACAAAAAGGAAACGCGAGTGTTCGTTCGAAACTTTCATAGCGGCCGAGGGTTTTTCCAAGCAGCAAGATGGGAAGATGCGAGGTTTAGGTGTGGAGGGCTTCCGCTGGAACGGAATACCTTGTATTGAGCCTGACTGTTGAAATGTACGATTTGTGATAAAACCCTCTTGTTGACTAGCCTGCGTCGAACGCTGGAGGCTACTCTGTGAGCAATGAAGACCAACGGATACAGGAACTCTGCGAGCTAACCGCCAAGGAACAGGATCCTGAGAAGTTATTGCAACTGGTTACGGAGCTGAACAGAGTATTGGAGGCCAAGGAGCAACGCCTTCTCGCACAGCGGAAGCCTTCCAGTGCGCAGAGCGCCGATTAAAACGGGCGGGTACTTCCGCCTCACAGATACTGTTTAATGCGAATTGTTAAGAGAATTGCATTCGCTTCGCCCTCGCCGCTCTCTTGCAACCCTTCTTTTTGCATCCAACCTGCCACTCCCGCATCAGATTCCTTACGGCGCACTGTAGAATGATTGCCTATTTCGCCCGGCGGGAGAACGAACCATATGCGACGTTTGGAGAAGCGCCGGTGAAATCGCAGTGTTTGCCTTTCAGCCAGATCCCCCATACAACGAAGCTATTTACTGATTTTCTTTCCTACCCCGAGAAGGTTCAACAGTTCTATCCGCGTTCCCCAAGGTTTAGTGACTGGTTCGAGCAAGCAGCCTCGGACCTCGCATACGACGCCGGAAGACGTAAGCGGGTTTGTTCGATTCTTGAGCGTCAGAATACGTCCTGGAATGCTTCTTCAAAGACCTTCGAAAATATCGCGCGAATGAGAAGCGGAGCCGCCGCCGTGGTTACCGGCCAGCAGGTGGGACTTTTTGGCGGTCCGCTGTTTTCATTGTTTAAAGCTCTGACGGCGGTGAAGCTGGCGGACGAGGCGAGTGCCCGCGGCGTGAATTGTGTGCCGGTCTTCTGGCTCGCGACCGAAGATCATGACTTAGAGGAAGTCAATCACGTTTTCGTTCCCGGCCCCGACCACTCTTTGCAAAATGTCATCGCGCCGCCGAAGGGATTGTTGCATTCTCCGGTAGGAACCATAGAGTTTGGAAGCGAAGTTGAAGCAGTCGTTAAACAGGTTGAGGAATTGCTCGGCGAATCCGAGATTACCGGCATGCTTCGCGAGGCTTATCGCGCAGGGGAAACATTGGGCACAGCTTTTGCGCGCCTCTTTTCAAGCCTGTTTTCCCGATGGGGGGTGATTCTACTTGACGCCGCTGATCCTGAGTTGCATCAGATCGCCGAACCCATTTACGGCGAAGCTGCGGAACAGGCCGCCGAGATTAACGGACTTTTGCAAGCACGAGGGAAGGCGTTGGAAGCGGCCGGCTATGACCAGCAGGTGAAGGTGACTTCATCTTCAACCCTGCTTTTCGCTCTGGTGAAGGGCGACAGAATTCCGGTGCACCGGCACACAACTTCCGATGTAGATGAATCTGCTTTTTTGATTGGCGAGGAAAGATTAACAAAGACCGAACTTCGAAATCGCATTCACACGAGGCCGCAAGATTTCAGTCCCAACGTACTTTTTCGTCCCGTAGTTCAGGATTACTTACTGCCCACAATTGCGTACGCCGGCGGGGCAGCGGAAATAGCCTATTTTGCCCAGGCGGCCGACGTATATAAAACGCTGTTAGGCAAAGTTACGCCCGTCGTGCCGCGATTCTCCGCCACAATCGTTGACGCAAAGCCCCAGGCTTTGCTTGAGCGTTACCGGCTGCGATTTACCGATATATTTCAGGCCCCGGAACAACTTCGGCAATTTCTCGGCGCCGAAACCCTGCCGCAGGGACTGAACAAAGCTTTTGAAGACGCCGAATCCGCCGTCCAGAAATCAATCTCCTCAATTCGTGAAGGTCTTGAGAGTCTTGACAAAACGCTGCTTGAATCCGCCAGTACCGCTGAATCAAAAATTCTGTACCAACTGACTGGCCTTCACTCCAAAGCGGCCCGCGCCGAGTTGCGGCACAGCGAAATTCTCGGACGTCACGCCGAGATACTTTGCAATGCGCTTTATCCGCACAGGACCCTTCAAGAACGCGAGGTTGCAGGCGTCTATTTTCTGGCTCACCACGGAACCGGACTCCTTCAGGATTTGTATGACGCCATCCACCTTGAATGCCTCGACCATCAAATAATCACCCTTAATTAGCCCGGTCCAGATGGCGCACGATCGTTGTCGCCAAACAGTAATAGGGATATTGATCCGATTTCTGGTATTACTGTTAAGCAATGAGAATTAGGATAACGAGGCTTCTTTAGAAGAGCACTGGCCTGATGCGATTCCACGGGTGGGCGGTTAACAGTTTGTTTTTCCTTCAGTCGGTAATCGCTTTTATTTTTGAGAACTCCGACAAACAGGAAGATATCTACGACATTTTGTGGGCGGTCGTGTTCGGATTCGCGACCCTCAATATCGTTGGGCTTGCTTTGCGACGCTTTGAAACCACGGGGAACCGCCTTAACCTCGGTGAAATTCTCGCGATCATGATCGTTGCACTTTCCATCGTCCTTCTGGGATGGGAAATGCTTTACGTGCTAAAGATACTCCCCATCAAATTGGAAGCCCATTAGAATATGGTTGGGATATCATCAAGGTGCTTCCGCAGTTTTACATTGCGGCATCGAAAATGCCGCTCCGCTTTATAAGTGCAACGGATAAACCGCATGGCCGATAAATCAGCATTCGACATTACTTGCCCATGTTGCAATGCAGTGTTGAAGGTGGATCCCAAAAATCACGCCGTCATTGCACACACCGCCGCCGTCAAGCCCAAGACTTTTAACGATATTGAGGAAGCCGCGCGAGCCAGGAAAGAGCAGGATAACCGCCGCGATTCTATCTTCCGGCAGTCGGTTGAAAATCAGAGAAATGCTTCGGACCTGCTCGAGAAGAAGTTTCAGGAGGCCGTGAAACGCGCGAAAGAGTCCCCCGATACCGGTAAGCCCATCCGCGATTTCGATCTGGATTAGCGTGTGTAAAGCACGGCGGAAAGTTCGAAACTAGTTCACCGGAATCGTGCTGTGCCAATCGCAAGAAAAGTGCAACCTACGTGGATCGGAGACCCTCTGACGCCGGAGGCGCTCCGTCCTCGGAAGCGCGGGCAGATTGAGTTCCAG
>JBOGLB010000019.1:0-5969 GCA_050745965.1 Terriglobales bacterium
GGGTATTGCTTACACCAAAGCTGAACTTACAGCGTACATGACAACCGTAGGAGTGTTCACGCTCGTCGCTGAGAGCAGATTGAAGGGCGACGGAGGAACTGAACAGACTGAAGAGTCGAAGGCTCCATCCATCGCCGGCTTCATCATTGCGCAGTCCAATCGAAAAGGGATGGGACACATTATTACTATTGACGTGCTTGCGGAAGCGCGACGCAGCGGCATTGGTTCCAGTTTGCTCGCCGCCGCCGAACAACGTCTGCGGAATATCAATTGTCACCATGTGCGGCTTGAAACCGCCATAGATAATGTAGCTGCCCAGAAATTTTACGAGCGCCATGAATATGCGATTGTCAAAACGATTGCGCGATATTATTCGAATGGCACTGACGCTTTCGTACTTGAAAAGACGCTATAGCCGCTGCCGAAAAAATATCGGGCTTTGAGTTCGCGGGAGAAGTGCCCTCGCCGCAAGAGCGATTGCTTTCCATTCTGCGAGCGACTAACGTTTCTGCATGAAAGTTGCAATACAGGGCGAGGCAGGCTCCTTCAGCCATGAAGCCGCCAAGCGCATGGTGCCGGACTGCGCGATTGTTTCCTGTGCCCGCTCTGCAGAGGTTTTTCAGAAGTTACTGCACGGATCGGTTGCAGCGGCGGTAATCCCAATTGAGAATTCTCTAGCGGGCTCGGTGACCGAGCACTTCGATCTGCTGCTTGCCAGCAAGGTTTTCATCCAAAATGAATTTCGCTTGCGGATTGTGCATAATCTCATCGCGGCTCCCGACGTGAAGTTTGGCGATTTGCGGAAGGCTTATTCTCATCCGGTTGCTCTCGACCAGTGCCGCGATTTTTTTCGGCGCTATCCAAAGATTCAGGCGACACCGTTTTATGATACTGCCGGTAGCGTGAAGCGCGTTGTGTCAGAAAGGCTGCCAGATGCCGCTGGCATCGCCGGAAAGCAGGCTGCTGCGGCCTATAAAGGCCGAATTCTTCGGGCCGGAATTGAAGACGACAAACGCAATTTCACGCGATTCTTTCTGCTGCGGAGAAGCCGCCGCCTTCTTCAGGGATCTGATAAGACTTCAATTGCCTTCGGCCTGAAAAACTTGCCGGGAGCTTTGTACCGAGCCCTGAGCGGGTTCGAATCGCGGGACATTAGTCTCAGCAAGATCGAATCGCGTCCCATGCGTGGACGGCCCTGGGAGTATGTCTTTTACGCGGATTTTCTGCGAGGGGACGATAAAGTTGCTCGCGGTGCCCTCAAGGATTTGGCAAAAGTAGCCGATTTGGTTAAGGTGCTGGGAATTTATCCGTCAGCTTGACCAGTTTGCGCTGCAAGACAGGTACCTTCGGCTAATGCGCCGGTTCGGTTGAAGGACTAGAATTCAGCAGAGCAATTGTGTAATCGGGTAATTGAGTAATTTGAAAATCCAAACCGGCAGGTCTTTGACTTCAAATTACAAAATTACCCGATTGCCAAATTACAAATCGCCTCTCCTGCATCTTTTGAACTATCTCGGACATCAAACTTGAGCACACTACACTCAAGGTGAAAATATGGCACAGCAAACGCGCGTTGAGCGCAATGTTGACGAAGAAATCGTCCCATTAAGTGAGGACCGGGAAGACCATCCGCTGCCGATCCTGCCGGTTCGGGACACGGTTTTGTTTCCTCACGCGGTTCTGCCACTTACGGTCGGTCGCGAGAGTTCCGTTCAGCTTATCAACTCGCTTGGCGAAGACAAGACGATCGTGGTCGTGGCGCAGCGCGAAGCCCGTGTTGACGCCCCCCAACCTAGCGATCTATACACCGTAGGCTCGTTGGCGGTGGTCCACAAAGTAGTAAAGATGCCCAACCAGAGCCTGTTCGTATTTGCCGAGGGACTGGAACGCGTGCGCCTCGTCGAATTTACCCAGCTTGCTCCCTTCATGCGAGGGAGGGTTGTGTCCCTGCCCGAAGCGATACCGCCGAAGAGTTCTGAAGTCGAGGCTTTGCAGCGGAATGTCCTGACACTCTTCCAGCAAATCGTTGCGGGCTCGCCAACACTTTCGGATGAGCTTTCAACGGTTGCAATGAACATCGAGGAACCCGGGCGATTGGTGGACTTCATCGGCTCGAATTTGCCGTCGCTCTCCACCGCCGACAAGCATGATGCACTCGAAACCATGGATGTGCGGGTACGCCTCGAAAAAATCAATCAGCATCTCGTGAAGGAATTGGAAGTCCAGCAACTGCGTAACAAGATTCAGTCCGAAGTGCAGGACCGGGTCCAGCAGACGCAGCGCGAATACTACTTGCGCGAGCAGATGAAAGCGATCCAAAAAGAACTGGGCGAACAGGATGAGGGCGCTCGCGACACCGAAGAGTTGCGGCAGAAAATTGAAGCTGCGGGAATGCCTGACGAGGTCAAAAAGGAAGCCATGAAAGAACTGGGACGCCTGGCTCGCATGTCCCCGATGGCGGCAGATTATTCTGTCACGCGCAACTATGTGGAATGGCTGGCGGTATTGCCTTGGGCGAAGACGTCCGGCGGCGAAGTTGACATCGTGAAGGCCAAGGAAATTCTCGATACCGATCATTACGACTTGAAAAAGGTTAAAGACCGCATTCTCGATTATCTTTCCGTGCGCCGGTTGAAACCGAGCATGAAGGGGCCGATCTTGTGCTTCGTCGGGCCTCCCGGGGTATGGAAGACATCCCTGGGAAAATCTATCGCGCGCGCATTGGGACGCAAGTTTGTCCGCATTTCTCTTGGCGGCGTACATGACGAAGCCGAAATTCGCGGACATCGCCGTACTTACATCGGCGCACTGCCGGGACAAATCATTCAGGGAATCCGCCGCGCCGAAACCAAGGATCCAGTATTCATGCTGGATGAAATTGACAAAGTAGGACGCGACTTCCGCGGCGATCCATCATCCGCGCTGCTCGAAGCGCTCGATCCCGAGCAGAACTCCGCTTTCCGCGATAACTACCTCGATGTCACTTTCGATCTTTCTAAAGTAATGTTCATTACGACTGCGAACATGCTTGATCCGATTGCCGAGCCGTTGCGCGACCGCATGGCGATCATTGAACTTCAGGGATATACCGAGGAAGAAAAAATTCACATTGCCTTCCAGTATCTTGTGCCGCGTCAGATTGAAGAGAACGGGATCACCGTTGATCAAATCGAGTTTCCACCGGAGGCAATGAGCAGCTTGATCCGCCACTACACCCGGGAAGCGGGAGTGCGGAATCTTGAGCGTACCATCGGAACGATTTGCCGCAAGCAGGCGCGCCGCCTCGCGGAAGGGAAGACCGAAAAGTTGATCGTGACCGACGAGATCATTCAGGAATTTCTCGGCGGAATAAAAGTCCGGAGTGAAGGTGAAATTGCGGAACGTACAAAGCGCGCGGGAGTAGTGGTTGGTCTGGCCTGGACACCGTCGGGCGGCGACGTGCTATTTATCGAAGCCAATACCATGAAGGGGAAGGGCGGCTTCACCATGACCGGACAAATCGGCCAGGTGATGCAGGAATCCATGCAAGCGGCCCTGACATGGGTGCGATCGAACGCGATCCAGTTGGGGATTCAGGAAACTTTCTTTGCCGAACACGACATCCACATTCACGTTCCGGCCGGCGCGATTCCCAAGGACGGTCCGTCCGCCGGAGTCACTATGGCAACCGCACTGGTTTCGCTGCTGACTTCGCGCCCCGTGCGTCCGTTAACAGCCATGACGGGAGAGATCACCCTCAGCGGAAACGTGCTTCCCATCGGCGGCGTAAAGGAAAAGGTCCTCGCCGCCAAGCGCGCCGGAGTGCATGACGTGATCCTGCCCGCGGAAAACAGGATGAACGTGGAAGAAGACCTGACGCCGGAGCAACTCGAAAATATTAGGATCCATTACGTCAAAACCATTGACGAAGTTCTCGAGTTGGCGCTGCCCTCAACCATCAGCGAAGAACAAAGGGATGCCGAGGAACGGGAAAAAGTTCTCAGCGAGCAGCCCGTCGCCTGAAAGAACACATTGTTTGCCGGATGAAATTTACCGATTGACCTCTGACATGGTAGGTTATGAAGCGGCCACCGGAGGCGGCGTCCATGCGGCGACTAGCAATTGCAATCTTGTTAACCGCCCTAGCCCGTGCGGCGCAAACGCCGCAGCCTGATCCGCAAACAAGAGGCACGACGGCGGATTCTGGAATCGTAGTCCCTGCGGGAACCACGGTTTTATTGTCGCTGACCAACCCCGTTATGGCCAAGACAGCCAAGCCTGGGGACATCGTGTACGCCGAGACAGCCTTCCCAATTGCAGTGAAGAATCGAATGGCAATTCCCGCCGGAACGTACGTGCAAGGTCAGATTGACACGCTGACGCGCCCGGGACGGCGTTCCCCTCATGCCCAATTTCAGATTCATTTTTCGAAAATCATCTTCACAAATGGTTATACGGTTGAACTTCCCAAAGCTGGCAACACCACGCAACAAGCGCCTCAAGAGCCGATCACCAAAACGGGAACAGCGGCGGCTCAAGCCGATGATGTGATCGCGGCAGTGGCCACGCCGTATGTGGAGGTGAGTTCCGTAAATGATGTCCTTCTTGACAACGGCTCACAGATCGAGATGTTTCTTCAAATCCCTCTGCTATTGAATGCGGAAAACGTGGCGGCTGCGGTGCGACGATCCAATCCCGGGCCACTTCCTCAGTTCCGCTCTGCTACGCGGTGCCTTCCAACCCCAGGCTCGCCGGGCTCGTCAGATACTGTTATTCCAGGCACCTCCGGCATGCCCGGCACTCCGGATACTGTCATCCCGGGAGTGAACGGAATGCCCGACACCATCATACCGGGCATTCCCGCTACCCCATCATCGCCGGATACGATCATACCGGGTACTCCGGGCACACCGGGTATCTCATGCCCCGCCCCTCCCGTGGTGATATGGACTCCAAAGGTTGCGGATTACAAGCAGTCGTTCCAGATTGCTACTCCGGCGCTGGTTTCTGGAAAACAGTTGGCTGCCGGAAGCTATCAAGTCGGTTGGAACGGATCCGGTCCGTCGGCTGTGGTGGATATCCTCCAGAACGGAAGTCTTGTTGTTAGCGCGCGGGCGCGATTTGTCCTGTTGAGCAGGCAATCATCCGCCGACGTACCCGAGACGCGCACCAATTCTGATGGCTCGGTTTTTTTGCGGTCGCTTCGGTTCGCAGGACAAGCCTTCGCCCTGTACTTTGACAGCAATGGGGCATGATATATTCCGCACAGCCGCGGACGGGTGCGCAGATCGCTGCCCCGCGATGCCATTACCTGTAGGAGAAAAGATTGTGCGAAAAGTCGTGCTGGTGGGGCTCTTGGCTGTCTCGACGTGCTGGGCGCAAGACCCGGCCTCGAATGCGTCTTCCCAACCGCAGCCACAAGCGCCAGCCGTTTTTCAACCACAGACGATCACCATCCCAGCGGGAACTCGTATCCCTTCGACACTGGCGAGTCCGATTACCACTAAATCGGGGCCTGGAACCGCTATTCGGGCAGTCACGACGTTTCCCGTGACAGTTGGCACTCAGTTGGCGATTCCTGTAGGCACTTACTTCGAGGGTGTAATTGACAAGGTAACAAAGGGAGGCCGCTACAGCGCGAGCGTGCAGATGCACTTCACCCGCATCATTTACGCCAATGGTTTCGGCACGGTGGTTAATGGCGTCAATGTGCAGGCCAAAGCGCTTCTCCCCCGGCAAGGTTCTCCGGAAACCACGGCGTTCGCAGGCGGGGATGCGAAAGGCAATGCGTTGGCCGCAGAACAACTACAAGGGCTCCCCCCATTTCAGCAACCGCCGCCGCCGCCCACATTACAAAAGCCGCCAGGGCCGAATGTTGGAATTATCGTGGGATCGCTTGTCGCTACCGTCGCAGTCGCGATCATTGCGATTGTCATCGCTAGTCATCACCGGAGCAACAGCACGGCCGTGCTGTTTGATACCGGCTGGCA
>JBOGLB010000020.1:0-4618 GCA_050745965.1 Terriglobales bacterium
TTTTTTTGGCCGAAGCTTTGAAGCGAGTCCGTGCCGATGACTATGTCGTTGTAAATGTGGACACCACGATCATCCTTATGGCGCCAAAAATCGGTCCGCATACCGCCGCTATTCGCGCTCGCGTAGCCGAACTACTGGGGATTCCAGAAAGCTGCGTCGGGATCAAAGCGAAGACACCAGAGGGTATGGGAACGCACAACGCCGCAATCGCACACGCGAGTGTTCTGCTCAATCTGAAGTCTTCGAGCCGCCGTCCAGCCAAATCTCCGACGACAAAACGAGGAAAGTAAACTTTTCGTCGGCGGGGAAATTCGATCTTCGCTTAACTGCAACAAGACAGTTGCCTCTTGTCTTTCCAAAGACTATTCAGATCTCCGCTAACCCAAGAACACTTTCTCCGTCCAAGAATGTACGCGTTTCTCCTGCGGTTGGAGTTTTCCAGGTGGAGCTGCGTGTCTGGCGTGAGGAATGAATCGTAACGGGAAGTGCGTTGCGACATAGAAAATTTCGGGCGAAGGGATTACGCCACTCTCGGTTTGGCGGCCAGGTGAACGCAATCCCTCAGCGAAAAGCGGTCTTTCGACCACTCTTTGCGTAGCCCGAAACATTTTAGACTTCTCGCACGTAAACCCAAGATTTTCGGGCACACGGGCCCTGGCCGCCTAAATATCGCGTCCCGGCGCTGATCGGGAAAGAAATGGAGTTCCATGAAAATCTCAGGTAATTCAAAGTACCTTGTTCTTGTAATGGCGTTGCTGTTCAGCTCAGTTGCATTCGCGTCTAATAAAAGTTCGCTGCGAGTTACCACTCAACTTAGCGTGAACGGAAAAACTTTGGCGCCCGGCGACTACTCAGTAATATGGGATGGCAACGGCCCCGATGTGCAGGTCAACTTCGTGAAAGGTAAGAAGGTTGTAGCGACCGCGCCAGCGCATGTAATTGATCTGAACAACAAACCCGCGAATGATTCAGCTGTCGTCAAGAAGAATGAAGACGGCAGCAGTTCGCTGGCGCAGATTCGGTTCGGCGGGAAGAAGCAGGCTCTGGATTTTGATGCCGTCGCGCCTCAGAGTTAGGCCGCACCGCTGGCTCGAAACGGGGAGCATGGCTGCTTCCCGTTTTTTTGCGCCGTCACGGCCGAGTGACGATCCTCGCCTTCAATAAAGTGCTGTTAAAATAATATTGCGATGGTGTTGCCATTCGTCCGCGATCTCTTTGCGGACGCCGAGAATCTGCTCGAGTTCAGGCGTGTAGCCTCCCACATCAAGGAGGGCGCGGGGCGGATTAGTGTCTCTGGTTTAAATCCGGCCGCCAAAGCCCTCACTGCGGTCTTGCTGCAAAAAATCACATCGCGTCCACTAATCTTGATCGTGCAGGATAATAAAGCGGCGGATGAACTTGTCCCCGTTCTGCAAGCCTTTTGCGAGTTGACCGGGGCGACAGATCCGCATCTGGTCATTGCTTTGCCCGCTAATGATGTATTGCCTTTTCAGAATCTTTCTCCTCACCCGGAAATTCAGGAAGAACGCGCAGTGGCGCTTTGGAAGATTTCAACTGGCGCGGCGTCCATCATAGTATCTCCCATAGCAGCCGCCGCGCTTCGCTTGCGTCCGGCCGAGTACTACGCTGACTTGGCGCGAGTAGTAAAACGAGGTGAGACATTCAACCACGAGATGATACTCGCTCACCTGAATACCGTGGGATACAGCTCAAACGATGTGGTGGAAATGCCTGGAGAATATGCGTTGCGAGGGGGCATTTTGGATGTGTACTCTCCCGAGGCCGACCGTCCACTACGGATTGAATTTTTTGGCGATGAAGTTGAGTCTATTCGTAAATTTGATCCAGCCACTCAGAGATCTTCCGATACCGTGGATGAAGCTGTGCTGCTGCCGCTGACTGAAACTCCGGTGACCACAGAATTGCTTGCAGCAATTCATTCCCGGCTTTCGGGGAAGCGAATCTCCGGCGATGAAGAAGTTGTGGGCCATGCGGTTCGATCAGGCGGTGTTACGACCTTTCCCGGATGGGAGCCATACGCTGCTGTCGCAGGTGCGAGCCACAGTCTTTTTTATCTGGCGCCAAACGCAGGTGTGTTGATTGACGAACCATCTAGTTTGTTTCCTGAGTTTGACCATCTTTGGACGCGAATCGAGGCGGCGCACGAACTCAGTGGAGTGGGCGCTCTTGTTGAACCCCGTGATTTGTACTTCTCGCCAGAAGAATGGTGGGAAAAGATTGCGGCGATTCCCGGGGCGGATATAGAACATCTCGCAATAGTTAAGAGGGCGGAGGCACCATCGGCTTCATTCCATTCGCAGCCAGTCCAGCGCTTTCACGGCTCCATTCCCACCATGCTGGAAGAAGTAAAGAAACAGATATCTGAAGGCCGGCGAGTATTGATCGCAGTGCCGAACACAGGCGAGGTCGAGCGACTGGCAGATATCTTCAGCGAATATGGGGTTTCTTTTCGCCTGGGCAGCAGAACTCGAGGGGGGGAAAGCTATGCCGACGAGACCGCTTATTTTGCAGGCGAAATTCTGACAACCACGCTAGCCAAAGCCTACGTGCCCGACGGATTTGTGCTTCCCGATGCCAACCTTGCTGTGTTTGGTGCTCGAGATCTCTTCGACGAATCTGAATCCGTTGTTACTCGCCCGCAAAAACAGAGGTCGAAGGTTTCGGCGTTCCTGTCCGATTTTCGCGACTTGCAGGTTGGCGACTACGTGGTTCATGTCGAGCACGGTATCGGGCAATATCAGGGCCTAAAGGAAATCAATCAGGGGGACGGAAACGCTGAGTTCATGCTCCTCGGGTATGCAGAGGGAGCACGGTTGTATGTTCCCCTAACCCGGTTGGATCTGATCCAGAAGTATCGCTCGTCGGAAGGCGCCAAGCCGGCCTTAAATCATCTTGGTACCGCAGCCTGGGCGAAGACAAAAGCCAGAGTTCGCAGGGCCATGAAGGACATGACCGACGAACTGCTGAAGCTGTACGCCCAGCGCAAGACTGCACAGGGTCATGCTTTTCCTCCAAGTAACGAATGGATGCGCGAATTTGAGGACGCATTTGAATACAACGAAACCGACGATCAGAATTACGCCATCGCGGACGTGAAGCGGGACATGGAATCTCCGCAGCCCATGGACCGTCTGTTGTGCGGCGACGTGGGGTACGGGAAAACCGAAATCGCGATGCGCGCAGCCTTCAAAGCCGTCAGCGACAACAAGCAAGTTGCCGTACTAGCACCCACCACCGTTCTTGCATTTCAGCACTACGAAACCTTCAAACAGCGGTTTGCTGCCTTTCCGGTTGCGATTGAGATGATCAGCCGTTTTCGAACTGCTCGCCAGCAAAAAGAAATTCTACAGAAAGTTGAAACAGGGAAAGTTGACATTTTAATCGGCACCCACCGTTTGCTTTCGAAGGACATTAAGTTTCCGGATCTCGGACTGCTAATCGTGGATGAGGAGCAGCGTTTCGGCGTTCGCCACAAGGAACGTCTGAAGCAAATGCGAAAGGAGGTTGACGTCCTGACGATGTCGGCAACGCCGATTCCACGTACCCTTCATATGTCGTTGGTGGGATTGCGCGACATGAGCGTGATCGAGACACCTCCCAAAGATCGCATTGCAATCCAGACTGTAGTCGCGAATTGGGACGAGAAGTTGATTAAGTCAGCTATCGAACAGGAGCTTGATCGCGGCGGCCAGGTGTACTTCGTACATAATCGCGTGGACACAATCTGGGAAATCGCGGCCAAGCTCCAGGAATTTGTACCGAGAGCGCGAGTACTTGTGGGACACGGGCAAATGTCGGAAGGCGAACTTGAAAAAGTGATGCTCAAATTCATGCATCACGAAGCCGACATTCTTGTTGCAACTACCATCATCGAAAATGGCCTCGACATTCCGCTCTGCAATACGATTTTAATTAACCGAGCTGAACGCCTTGGCTTGTCGGAGCTTTACCAATTACGCGGCCGCGTAGGGCGCTCCAACCGGCGCGCGTATGCATATCTCTTGCTGCCACGCGAAATCGAGCTCACCCCAATCGCGCGCCGCAGATTAGCCGCGCTGAAAGAGTTTTCAGATTTGGGCGCAGGCTTCAAGATCGCGGCCCTCGATCTGGAACTGAGAGGCGCGGGCAACCTGCTTGGCGGCGAACAAAGCGGGCACATCGAAGCGATAGGATTCGAGCTTTATACGCAGATGCTGGATCGTGCTGTCCGCGAAATGAAGGGTGAGGGGCCAGCCGATGAGGCTGCAACTCAGATCAATCTCGGCATGAACATTCGAATTCCAGCCGAATATATTGCCGAGGAAAACCAGCGGTTGCGAATGTACAAACGAGTTGCGGCGGTGGAAACTGAGTCTCAATTGAACGACGTGGGGGCTGAACTGCAAGACCGCTATGGCGAGCCGCCTCCCGCTGTGCGCAATGTGCTGGATTACGCTTCGCTGAAACTTCTGGCAATCGAGGTCGGAGCCACCCTCATTGAGCGTAAGCTGGACTTTACTACTATTAAATTTCGGCAAAATGCCGTGATTGACCCAGAAAAGCTCGCACACTTCGTTTCAACTCATCGGGGTGCGCAGTTTACTCCCGACGGGACTTT
>JBOGLB010000021.1:0-10191 GCA_050745965.1 Terriglobales bacterium
ACAATATTTACGAGGAAGAGCACCACAACCATCAGAAGGATGGCTCCGAAATTCCAATAGAGTTTCCTGCCAATCGTCATTGCTGCTCCTCCAACTTTGAAGTCTCTGCTACTGTTGTGATTCAAATTTGATTTCGACTGTTTCTGTACTTGCTGCGCTCGCAGGCTCGAACTTCCATCTCTTCACAGCGTCCGTTGCGGCATTCACCAGCAAGGGATGGCCTCCCACTGCGGATGTGGTCTTTACCGTGCCATTAGGTGCGATTACAATTGCCAGTCTGACCGTTCCGTAAATGCCCATTCTTCGGGCTATCTCTGGATATGCAGGGGCGACCTTCGTTTTAACCTTGCGGCTCGTGGTTTCTTGAGCAAGGGACGGCGTTGATGAACAGATCGAAGTCACCGGCAGGATTACGAGTATTGCTATGAACCCTCGTACCAGTAGTTGGCGAATGGTTTCCACGCAGATTGCTCCCTTCATTGCAGTAACGTTGGGCTATTCAAAGCGCAGCGACTATTAATTGTTGTATCGCTAGCTTCTTTCAACGACAAACCCTTTTAGATTGAACAAGTTACTTTGGTACTCTAACTGTCGGGATGCGTGCCGAAATACCGGCTTGCGTCAAAACGGTTCTGTTGCGTGCTCCCCAATCCAGCTTTTGACTGCCTCTTTGGGAGATTTCCCACTTTGACACCCCCGTCGCAATTTCGCTTGACTCAAAATGAGACTTGAGGCTAATGTCCTATTATTCAATTAGTTGTAGACGAAAGAGAAAAGAGGGCTTCTCTGAAGGCACAACACGGAGAACTGCGAGTGGATCGCGGAACGCCTGTCCATTCCCAAGGTTCTTTTCAAGACTTACTGTTGCAGATATCGGACGCAGCCGTGCAAGGTGCGCCTACGTCTTTCCTTATTCGATTCTTTTGCCAACTGACGCGGCAGTTTTTTGAGGTTGATGGAAGTTACTTCTGGAAAGTGGTCTCCCAAACGGAGTTCGTCGGGGTCGAAGCGGATGGATTGATGGCTGACGCCTTCAGGGGATCCCGGCTCAATTCAACCGAGACCAATGCGATCACCGAAGCTGTGCGGACGCGCAAGACGGTGTACGCAAATCAGCCGGATCATGCGGATCATCATCTCGGCTCAAACCCGTGCAAGTCCCTCATGGCGGCTCCTTTGGTGGTTTCTAACGAAGTGACTGGGGTCGCAGTGTTTGTGCAGCAGGATGAAGCCGACTTCTTCAACGAAGATCTGGCGGTCAAGGCGACTATCTTTGCGGGTCAACTGGCCAGCTTGTTGGAAGCAGGCCGGCTATCGGAAAAATCGCGGGAAGAGCATCGCCGCGCTGAAATATTGGCGGAGGTTGCGCACACCCTGCACTCTGTTCCTGATCCATCCGGGGTCATCTCCGCGGTGGCCGGGCGTTTGCGAATACTGTTACGGGCGCAGCTGGTATCGGTCCTGATGCGCCGGGGAGCCAACTTCGATCTTTCCGAAATCTCAGCGGCGAGTCCGGAGCTGGCAATCTCAGTTCGTTCGCGGCACGACCGTAAGGGACTTCAATTCGCCGCTGAGTTGGCAAGTCGCGCCCTCTCGGAAGGGAAGCTGATCGCGACTCCAATCGAGCCTTCGACTCACGTGCTTGCCGAATTGATTCCTGCGGGGATGCTGATTGCTGCTCCTTTTCGGACTTCCAATGCTGAGGGGGTGGTTCTTGTATATCCACGCGACAATGAACCTTTCAGCGAGGAAGAAAAATCTCTTATTTCCGCCGTCGCTGGATTCGGTGCCGTGGCAATCGCCAATGCGGAGTTGTACACAACGGCGCGTGGGCAGGCTCATGAACTTCATCAACTGCTCAACATTTCCGCTGAATTGGGGTCGCTGGGCAACCTCGATCAGTTCATGCGCCAGTTCGTTCTTCGGGCCAGCGACTTCCTCGGATTCGAACGCGCGTTCGTCGGCATGTTGGAGGGCGAAGCATTTCGCATTCGCTGGAAATATAGCAATGGCCAGGCTGCGCCCACAGACGCCATGTTGCCCGATGGGGTTACGAGCCACGCGCTTTTGAAGAAAGAGGCATTCTGGACCGACCACCCCGCTGATGTGCCGGGGGTGAACGTCGAATTAATCGAAAAGTTTAAAGTGCGCCAACTTTTAGCTCTTCCATTACTTGGAACCGACGGAAATGTTTTGGGAATGTTGGGAGTGCTGGACCGGCTGAATGGCGCGGATATATCAGAAGAGGATATCCGCAGAGCTCGCGCACTCGCGACGCAAGTCGCCATCGCCCTGGAAGTAACTCGTAACCTGCACATGGCGGACCAACATCGCCACCGCGCCGAATCATTAATGGGATTGGCGCTGGAATTAAGTTCACTGACCCGAGTGCCAGAGCTTGCCAAAAGATTTGTGTCTCATGCTGTCGCAATGACTGGCGCATCGGCCGGCGCACTAGTCGTGCAAAATGACTCATCACTGCAGGCTGCGGTGTTACAAACCTTGGCCGGGGATGACCTTGCCGACCCGGCTGTCACTGGCCGCTTCGCGTCAGCGATTTCCGAAGCCTTGTCACACCATCCAGAGACAATTGTTTCGGGAGGCGCCCCCGAGTTACTGGGTTCCGGCTTCGCCGATGCTTTGCAGTGGGCCGATTGCACTTTGATCCGCCTGCTGGGCGCGACTGGAGAATTGCTTGGCGTATTCTGCATGTCAAAACTTGCGGCGGAGGAGGATCATCCGCTTCTGCTGGCCATTGCCGGTCACGCGTCGGTTGCATTAGAAAACGCGCGTTTTTTTGCTTTGATGGATCGCGCAAACCGACACTGGATTGAAATTTTCGACGCCATCACCGATTTCATTGTTTCTCACGATGAGGCCGGCAACGTTCTGCGTGCCAATCGCTCCCTGGCGGATTTCATCGGAGTGCAACCGAAAGAATTAATCGGGGTCAACATGTGCGCCTTGCTCGCTATTGGTCCCGACGCTCCGGCGCGCTCTTGTCCGTTCTGTCGTAGCACCGGAGAGACTGAAGGCGAGTACGTGCATCCGGTTTTGGAGCGCACTTTCCTGGTTTCCACCTCTCGCGTTCATGGCGCCAGCAGCGAAGTGCTGCAAACCATCCACGTGTTGAAAGACATTACTGACCGGCGGGAAGCGGAACGCCGCTATCGGGAACTGTTCGACAACATTCAGGAGGGCTTGTTTTTTTCCACTCCAGATGGGCGTTTTATCGAGGTGAACGACGCGCTCGTCCGCATGCTTGGCTATAGCAGTCGAGAGGAACTTCTACAAACGGACGTTCGCAGCCAGGTTTATTTTTCTCCCGAGCAGTTATCGGAGATCACTGAGCAGATCCAACGATATGGGGTATTACGAAACCAGGAAGAGATGCTTCGGAATAAAGATGGAACTACGGTTCACGTGCTGATTAACGCGTTTGCGGTCCGGGATGTTAATGACCGCATGCTCCAATATCGGGGACTGATTCTCGATATTAGCGGCCTGAAGAACTTTCAGTCGGAATTGCAGCGGGAGCGCGATTTCTCGGGGAAAATTCTAAATAATACGCAAAGCCTGATTCTCGTGACGGACATTCTTGGCGTTGTCAGGTACGCAAACCGGCGTTGGTATGACATGGGCTACGAGCAAAAGCAGGTGCTTGGGTGTCCCATGGAAGATCTGGTGATACCAGCCAGGCGCGGCGTGCTCAATGAGGCTTTCAAAGAAATATTGGCCGGCAACCAAGTGGACAATCTCGATCTTCAAATTTTGCGAAGCGATGGGCGAGTGGGCCATTTCTCGGTGAACCTCAGCCCCATGCGCGACGATCAGGGACAGGTTACCAGTGTGGTCGTGATCATGAGCGACATCACCGATGCCGCGACTTTGCAGTCCAAGTTAATGCACGCGGAAAAAATGGCAGCTGTAGGTCAACTGGTTTCTGGAGTTGCGCACGAGGTCAACAATCCACTTACCGCGATTCTCGGTTTTGCCGATTTGCTGATGGAGAATCACGAAGTTCCCGAGAGTGCGCGGAAAGACCTGCGGGTAATTTTGCAGGAAGCTCAGCGTACCAAACAAATAGTGCAGAATCTGCTGAGTTTCGCGCGCCAAATGCCTCCGCAACGCAAACCAGTTCAGCTCAACCTCATTTTGCGCCGCACCCTGCAATTGCGCGCTTATGATTTCCACAGTCGCGGAGTGGAAGTCATTGAACAGTTCGATCCCGACTTGCCATTTGTCGTCGGAGACGCTCATCAACTTCAGCAAGTCTTCCTTAATATTGTTAATAACGCCTATGACGCGGTGCGGGAAGCTTCCCGTCCAGCTCAGATCGAAATTACCACTGTGCGGCAGGGCCACATGGCCGAAATTTCTTTCCGAGACAACGGTACGGGGATATCGTTCCCAGATCGCATATTCGATCCTTTCTTTACCACCAAGGAAGTAGGGAAAGGGACTGGCCTGGGCTTGAGCATCTGTTATGGCATTGTCCGCGAGCATGGTGGCGAAATTCTTTGTTACAACAACGAGGGCGGCGAAGGCGCAACGTTTGTCGTCCGCTTTCCCGCCGCATCGGAAGTGGTCTCTCTAAGTGCCGTTGCTGGAGTCACACAACAATGACATCATCCAATGTAAAACCCGCTCCCCTACCGTTGTTACTCATAGAAGATGAACCCGCAGTAATGAGTTATGTTCGCGCGGTTCTGGAACGCAATGGCTACTCCGTCGTCTGCGGCAATTCCGGCGCCGAGGGTGTACGCCTTCTCGAGTCCGGCCAGTTTCTGGGAGTTGTCTCAGACATGCGAACGCCAGGTGGCTTGGACGGAGGCGATGTCCATGCCTGGATCACGCGTAACCGCCCTGAATTGGCATCCCGCATTGTTTTTATCACTGGCGACATCGCCAACGAGGAGACTGTCGCGACACTTCGTAAAACAGGGGCTCCGTGCGTGGAAAAACCCTTCCGCGTTAAGCAATTTCTTTCGGTTGTGGAGCAAACCGTGGGGAAGGCCCTGTGAGCCAGGACTTCCGCATCCGTTTGCTGGTCGTGGATGACGAGGAAAGCATTCGCAAGTTGTGCATGACGGTAGGTGAAGGATTAGGGTTTGCCTGCCTCGAAGCTGGAAGTGGGGAGGCGGCTCTTGCATTACTGGAAGACCAGCCCGCGCACATTGTTCTCACCGATCTGGTTATGCCGAACATGTCGGGCCTTGAATTTCTGGAGAAGGTAAAAAAACTACTGCCGCAGTGTGAGATTGCGGTCATGACGGGGCACAGTTCCGTCGAAACTGCCGTGCAGGCCATGAAGCTGGGCGCTTACGACTACATCAGCAAACCGTTTTCCCCCCTGGAAGAACTTCGCTTGTTCCTGCGCCGGATGGCTGAAAAAATTCGTCTGGTGGAGGAAAACCAATTCCTTCGTGAGCGCGTGGACACAGAGAGCGGCCTGCACGGAATCGTAGGCTCGTCCGCAAAAATTCAAGACGTCTTGCGGATGATCTCGCGCCTGAAGGATACCCGCACCGCGGTTCTCATCAGCGGAGAAAGCGGCACTGGCAAAGAACTGGTCGCGCGCGCCATCCATTTTCGCGGCCCGTTCGCGAATCGCCCGTTTGTGGCAGTGGACTGTGGCTCACTGGTTCCGACATTGATTGAGAGCGAGTTATTCGGATACGAAAAGGGAGCCTTCACCGGCGACAATCGCTCGAAAACAGGATTGTTCCAATCCGCCCACGGAGGAACGATCTTCCTAGATGAAATTGGCGAACTTCCTCCCGAGATGCAGGCGAAGTTGCTCCGCGTTTTGCAGGAAAAGGAAGTGCGTCCCGTCGGCAGCAATCAAAATGTCAAAGTGGATGTTCGCGTGATTGCCGCGACGAACCGCGACCTTGAAGCCGAATACCGGAATGGCTCCTTCCGTAAAGATCTCTACTTCCGGCTCAACGTTGTTACGGTGCATCTGCCGGCGCTTAGAGAAAGGCGTCCAGATATCCCAATCCTGGTGCACTGGTTCCTTGATCGAAAATCTCAGGGGACGGCAATCCGGGTCACAAACTCGGCCATGAAGGCGATGCTTCAATACGATTGGCCGGGAAACGTCCGCGAACTCGAGAACTGCATCGAGCGAGCCGTGGCTCTCGGCGATCGTCAAATTATTGATCATTGCGACCTGCCACCTGCGGTTGTCTCCGACTCATTGTCTGGGGAAGCTGTCCCCCCAGAGCATTCTTCATCCAATCTTTCATCCACCGACCTGGAAGATATCGAGCGAGCCACCATCGAACGAGTTTTCGAACAGGTTAAGGGGGACAAAGTGCGGGCCGGCAAGATGCTTGGTATCAGCCGCGCCACTCTTTACCGCAAGCTGAAACGCTACAATATCGGCTTACATCCTGGAATTTCGCCGACATTTCAGTCGTTGCAATAGCCGACCCTATAAATAATTAAGGCTGAGAGCTATTTCGCGGAGCGGAGGAGATTGGTGAGATTGTGTTTCATTGTGAGACGGATTGCAGCTTGTGAGTCACGATCCAGCGCTATCTGCCTTTTGAAATCAGCAAGTTATTAGGATCTGGGTTTGGCTGTGATCGTGCAGTTTCGGTTTCTTGCGGTTCGCCGCCAAGCCATTGCTAACCGGCAGGCTTGGGGCATGGGCCGCTTCAAGTTTTTGAAATCGAGGGATACTCTTGACGAAAGCGGCAACCGCAACTGCTCGCTACGGAAACGAAAACCCCATCGGTAAGCTTGCCAAATTCTTTCCGAATGCGATGCCGCTTCGTATCCCAGTCCGCCTCACCCGCATGACGACTCAGGGAAAACCATCCGTCGAAACGACCGTCGTCGAATTCGGTACTTCCCACGAGGTCTTGTTCGCCTCCAGCCTTCCTCTGGAATTCGCTGACATGCTGCGATTGCAAAACTCCGAGGGCACTCTTGATACCGAAGCATGCGTCGTGGCCCTGCAATACAACGGTGGCCGCACCGCCGTCGCCGCCCGTTTCAAAGACGCTGCGACCAATTGGATTGTGAAGCAATGAGCGCGAACACAGAACCGGCTTCCCCTCTTCCCAGTCCGGAATCCGAATGGCAAATTGCCCGCCTGATCTATCCGCTCTACTTCGCATTGGCACGAGAGTGCGTCATTGACGTGCTTCCCTGTCAGCATCTCGAAAACGAGAGCAGCGCGCTCACTACCGAATCACTCGATTCCGTTCGTGAATGGTTTTTGAAAATGGATGAACGCATCCAGGTTCACCAGTTTCGCCATTTTTTGCAGACGACGACTCTGGTCAGCGGTGAGGCATTACAAGCTCTCATCCTGCACCATCTTCAGAAACAAAAACGCACTGAATCCGACCGGAATAAATTGGACTTTCTGCTGGTGCAATTTTTTTCGCTGAATATTCTGCCGCGATTAGCGGAGGGCGAAATTGAACTTTCCTGTGTAGCGCAGATACTTGAGCCCACGCTCGGCCAGTTTGATTTGGTCACCCCGGAATGGCTGGAGCCTCTCCATGAGGTAACAAGAAAAATAGAGGATTGTCGGACTTTAAAAGAATTGTTTACACACAGAATCATTGAGCAGGGGAGAAAGCTAAAAGAATCCTGCGGGGAGAACTATTTTGTACCCATCGCGATGGCGGAATTTACGAGATTTGGATTTCTCATGCGGCGCACATTTTTTCGCCTCATGCACCACGATTTGAACGCCATTCTTGAGGGATTACGCGAACTTGAGGCCCGCGGAATCGAGGGTTTGGATTGCCGGCGCGCTCAATTTTCCGCCTACGAGCCGATGCTTCGCTTGCGCATGATTTGCCAGTCCTGGAAAGTGATGTTTCACGCTGAATATTCCGCCGGACAGCCCCTCTGTCTTCTAGTGGACCTGCGAACCGTGGTAGATGCCGCTTTGGCCAAGACAGCCTCAAAGGCAAAACCCAATCCTGCATCGGGGGCAGGTCAAAACAGCCGTGCAGCCGCTGCGGGCGCGCGCTTCGGATCAGGCACCGCCTCTCGCTCTGAATTTAATGTTGCAAGTAAGTCTACTGGCGGTGCAGAGACTTCCGCCGCCAACGCTGATGTTCACAACAAAAATTCCGATTCGGATAATTGAAAATGGAGATTCCATACGTGGATAAGCCGACGGTCTTAATTATTTCGAACGACGCGGAATTCTCGCGTGTTATCGTCGCGCGCTGGAAGTCTGCGCGCACTCCGCCTACGTTCATGTTGATGACCGCCGATCTTTGTCCCGGATTGAAATCGGAGAATTTCGACGTCGCTATTGTTGGAGGCCTCCCTCCAGATGCGTGGCCGTCCGTAATGAAGACTTTGCAATCTTGCCATAAGCCGATTTTAGTTGTTCGTAACTCAGACACGCCGGTAACTCGAAACACCGACAACAATTCACGGCTGATGAGCTTGACGCGAACCGATGACAACTGGGTGGATGCCGCCACACTGATTCTCAGCGAGTGCTTGCGCCACATCCAGGCCGCAGCCACCATTCAGCACCTCGAACATAAAGCTGCTTCGCTGACCAGAGATGCGGCTCTCGGCCGCTACATTTTGGAAATGCGGCACAGTCTGAATAATGCCCTGACCTCGGTGTTGGGAAACTCCGAACTGTTGGTGCTTGAGCCGGAAACCCTCGCCCCACTCGACCAGAAAGTTCGCTCGCAGATTGACACCATTCGCAACATGGCATTGCGAATTCACGAGATCATGCAGCGGTTTTCTTCCCTGGAAAAAGAATTGAACGTAGCAGAAAAACAGGCCGCCAATGAAAACAAGAGTAAAACCCAGGCAGCCGTTGCCGGAAACTGACGTTGGTGGGGCGCCGGTTCGTCAGCCTTTTGATTTCCCAAGATACATCAAGCTAAGGTAGCCAGCCCCGGCGCTTCGCAGGGCGATTGAGAACGGAGTCTTGTTGGTCTCCGATGCCAAAATGAACGACCTGGCGGACGCTCGCGCGTCTGAAATCTTGCAAGATTCCCGCTCATCTGCGAAATTCCATATCGCATTTTGATGACCCGTTCATAGGGCGCTACACTGAACGACAAGCGCCGCAGACTTATATCGCACGCAGGAAGCCAGTCTTATAGCGCATATGAAACCACCCATCTTTATTGTGGGCTGTCCACGGTCAGGGACCAGCTTCCTTTATCACCTGCTGCTTTCGGCGGGAGGGTTTGCTGAGTTTCATACTCAAATGAATGTCTTTGACGTTCTTGAACCTATCTATGGAGACCTGGGGCAGATCAACGACAGGAAGGGAATGATGCGGGACTGGGTCCAGAGCAAGGCCTTCGAAGTCTCCGGGCTGGACCGGCAGGCGATCGAAAGGAAGATTTTATCGGACTGCCACAGCGCAAGCGACTTCCTGAGAATTGTTATGGATGAGATCGCTCAGAAACAAGGAGTGGATCGCTGGATTGACTCCACCCCAACCAATGTTCCGCACATGCTGCGAATCCAGAAAGATTTTCCGGATGCCCTCTTTATTCACATCATCCGCGATGGACGGGACGTCGCCTTGTCGCTGGACAAGCGAGAATGGAGCCGTCCGCTGCCCTGGGATAAGAACAATTCACTTCTTTCCGCGGGGCTGTATTGGGAGTGGATCGTACGCAAAGCCAGAAAATACGGAAACGAATTAGGTTCGCATTACACGGAGATCCGTTACGAAGACCTCGTATAGAATCCCGCGGACGCTCTCGAACCATTAGGAAAGTTCATTCAACACGACCTGACTTACACTCGCATCAAGCAAGCCAGCATTGGTTCGGTCAGTACTCCGCTCACCGCATTCAACGAAGACCTGCGCGACGGCAACTTCTCCCCAGTGGGAAGGTGGAGGGTTAAGTTTTCTGTTGAGCAGTTAGCGTGGTTCGAGGCTTTAGTGGGCGATTATCTTCAGGAACTAGGGTACCCGGTAACCGGAACAGCCTTGCCCAGTCGGAACGGCGCGATACGGAGGAAACGCATGCTGTACAAAGCTTTCTACGAATTCAAGCAATGGGCGAAGGTGAATACTCCCTTGTCGCGCTGGATGGTTAATTATTCCGATATCCTGATTGATAAATAAGAAATTCGAATTAGACTTCAGGCTCCGCAGTCTCAAGTTCTCCAGACGGTCCGTCTGCGAGCTCAAGAGCAGAGATATTGGTCATTCTTCCCACCGGA
>JBOGLB010000022.1:0-9031 GCA_050745965.1 Terriglobales bacterium
CCTTAAGATAATGACAAATTAACTAAAGAACGTCCGCCGCCGGAATTCCCTGGAGGACTCTCGCGCGGTTCTGATTCTTCCCGCATATCCGATATAGTGATGCGCCGCAGCACCTGTTCGATGCTGTCATTGACCCGCCGCAAAGGCTCACGAATCGTGCAGCGCTCGCTCTGATCACATTCGCCGCGAACCGTGATGCATGACGTAATAAATAAAGGCCCGTCAATGGCGCGGATTACTTCGAATGCCGTGATCGTTCGCGCATTTCTTGCCAGCGTATAGCCACCTTTGGTTCCGTGCTGCGATTGCAACAGTCCCGCCTTGACCAAGCGCTGTAAAATCTTCGCCAGGGCTTCCACTGGTATCCCATACGAATCGGCTACATCTTTGGCACTGCAAGCCCCGCACTCTGTGTGCTCGGCGAGATGCTTCATCGCCATCAGTGCGTAGTCCGCTTTTTTGGTTAACTTGAGCACGAGAGCCAGACTTCCCTAATACGACCTTTTTAGTCGGATATTGCTATTCTAGCCGCCACCGGTGGCAAAAGCAACTCATAGCATCCAATCGCCAGAGTGGCCAGTTTAAGCGTAACGCATGAGGGCTGAATGGTTTAGAGAAAGCGTGAACTTCGGCAGCTTTCTGCGAGAATATTGCCAGGAGGCGCGAGTCCGACCATGCCTGGAGCCTTACAATTTTCTCCGCCTAAAGACCGCCATAGCGCATGAGAGGCTCATAGGTTGAGGCTGTTTCGCCCAAACTTCGGGTACGCACTGTTGGTGCTTGACAACTTTACCGCCAGACGCTAAAAATACCCAATTTCCGGCGAAATAGTTTCCTTCCCCGAACTGGGACGCAAATACCGGATTTATGAATTCAAGCCTCCCCAATCACCCCCCCGAGAAGAGAGCCCCAATGGGACAGTGCAAGCATCCGCGTGTGCAAATCGTGGCCCGGGAAGAGGATGCCGAATTCGTTGAGTGCCTCGAATGCCGCGAAATCTTTGAGTCCAGTGAGTTCCAGGATATGGCGATCGAGGACACAACGATCGCGAACGAAGTCTGACGGTGACGTTACTCTTCTCCCCAAAGTAACCCCTCGTGGCCTTATCCTCTTGTGGCATAACTTTACAATTGTTAATGTCTGCACAGGGCAAACTATGCGCGCGGACGGCGAAAAGACCTTTGCAGCGTTAGTGGTGGACGATTCGATGCTGATCCGCCACACCGTTTGCCGCTTTCTTGAAGACAGAGGATTTTCGGTGGAGTCGGCCTCCAACGGTCTGGAGGCTCTTGAACATGTTAAGCGCCACACGCCAGATGTGATTATCACTGACATGAATATGCCGAAGATGGGCGGCGGCGCTCTGATTAAGGCTTTGAAGACCGATGCGAAGACCGCAGGCATCCCGGTGATTGCTCTCGCGGGGAAGAGCAGCGGCTCCCCAGACGAGCAGCAGTTTGCCGACTTCGCGATTTACAAAGATATAGACATCGAAGACCAGCTTGAAAAAGCGCTACAAGCGGTGTTGGGTAGCAAAGCGACCGCGAAGTGCACAAGCCGGTAGTTCCCGGTCATTCTCTTTGTTGCCCAGCTCAAGTTTCTGCCATCCTCAATTTTTTCCCGCAAGCTTATTTAAGCGCCAGTCCAGGCTCTGCGGAGAAATCCATAGTGGCGAAATCGTGCGCTATTAATTTGGGATAGGCCGCAGCCGCTATCATTGCGGCATTGTCGGTTGCGAGGGAACGGGAAGGAAAGAACACTTGAATCCCTTCCTTTCTCGCGTCCACTTCGAAACGGCTGCGCAATTCATTGTTGGCGGCGACGCCTCCGGTAACGAACAGTGTGGCCGCATTGTAATTTCTGCAAGCTTCCAGAGTCTTGCCTATCAAATCCCCAACAATGGTGCGTTGAAACGATGCTATGAGATCGAGCGTGCTTTGCGGACAAGCCGAGCGGTAGTCTTCGACAGTTGGCTTGCTGATCCGGGCGATTTGATTCCGGCGGTTTTCGACCTCGGCCTGTAAATCGTGCGTCTCAACGTATCGAAGGACCGCCGTCTTTATCCCACTGTAAGAAAAGTCGAAGCGCGGCCCTTCTTCTGCCGGACTCTTGTCATTACGATCACGATGTTTGAGCTGCGGCGAAGCGAATTTCACAGCCGCAGGATTTCCAAATTTGGAGAGCTTGTCTATGACCGGTCCGCCTGGGTACCCGAGTCCAAGAAGTTTGGCAACCTTGTCGAAGGCCTCTCCGGCTGCGTCATCTCGGGTGCGTCCAATGTTTAGATAAGACCAACTTTCTCCCCTTTGCTCTGCCAGGTAGAGATGAGTGTGGCCTCCGGAAACAACCAGCGTGATCACCGGAAAATTAACGAGATCATTGCCCTTCTCGCGTTCTTCGAGCAACACTGCATGAATGTGCCCTTCAAGGTGGTTTACCGCAATCAGAGGTTTCTCCAAAGCGAACGCGAGTGCCTTGGCGTAGCTGATTCCCACAAGAAGCGCACCGGCCAGACCGGGGCCCTGAGTGACTGCCAGCGCATCAATGGATTGGTAGGATTGCCCGGCGTCACCCAGCGCCTTGCGGACTACCGGAACTATTGCGCGAAGATGCTCTCGCGAAGCTAACTCAGGAACCACGCCACCGTAGGATTGGTGAATAGCGATCTGCGAGTAGACCACATTGGAAAGGACTTTTGCGCCCGTGCGGACGACCGCAGCCGCGGTTTCATCGCACGAACTTTCGATGCCGAGAATGATTCCGCCACTAGTGGATGCCATTGGGGTAAAGCAATATTTTGCTGGCTTCTCCGGTTTTCAGCCGGTCCATGCCACGGGAGAAGTCTCTCAGCGGCATGCGATCGGTAATTACCGGATGCAGGTCAAGTTTTTTGTTTTTCAACAAAGCGCTCATCTGATACCAGGTCTGGTACATCCGGCGACCGTTGATTCCCTGCACAGTGATGCCCTTAAAAATAATGTCTTCGGAGAAATTGATGGAAATTGGTTTTGAGGTCAAGCCAAGCAGAGATATGCGTCCACCGCGCCGCACAACGTCAAATGCAATCCGAATCGCATCGGCCTGCCCCGCCATTTCCAGCACCACATCTACGCCCAGGCCGCCGGTCTTTTCCATGATTACGGAACGGGCATTTTCACTGGTGGGATCCAGGACAAGGTCGGCGTGCATCTCTTTCGCAATGCGACGGCGGTGTTCGTTTACCTCGATGGCGAAAACTTGCGATGCCCCAACAGCTCGTGCCACCGCAATCGAAAACAATCCGATGGGGCCGCATCCGGTGATGGCTACGGTCTTTGCGGCGATCTCCCCCGCCATCACGGCATGCACGGCGTTTCCGAGAGGATCAAGGATGGAAGCGTATTCTTGCGGAATTTCCGGATCAAGCTTCCAAATATTCGATTCTGGAATTACGACATACTCGGCGAACGCGCCGTCAGAATCCACTCCAATGATTTTTACGTTCCGGCAAATATGGGCCTCGCCGGTGCGGCATTGGAGGCATTTTCCGCATGCCACGTGCATCTCCGCGGAAACGAAATCCCCCTCCGTAGTGCTCGTAACCTTCTTGCCGCAGGCGACTACATGGCCACAAAATTCGTGCCCCGGAATTAACGGTGGATGAATGCGGTTTTGCGCCCAACGGTCCCACGCGTAGATGTGCAGATCAGTGCCGCAGATAGACGCGGCCTTCACCTTTACCAAAACTTCATTGTCGCCGAAGGAGGGAATCTTGACTTCACGGACTTCAGCGCCCGGAGCGGCCTCTGGTTTTACGACCGCGATCATTGTATTGGGCATGAATGAGACTTCCACATAAGCGGCAGTTTCAGTCTAGCACCGTCGTGTAGCCGATACCCTGAGAGGAATATTGCGGCGCAACGTTGGGGTTTTAGCGGCTCGCAATCCGCGGAGGCTTGACAGACAGTAAAAATGATTTGCCGAGCGGTGAGAATAATGGCAGCGTCTCCCTCTCGGCAGATCGCTCCGCGCAATTAAAACGAAAAGGAACCACAGATTTCTATTGACAGTTCGTTTACTAGCACTCAATATCTTGTGGTAGCAATGTAGTTGCTACTAGAAATAGTGAAGTAAAAACGTTTCAAGGGAAAATCGCACAGGAGGAAACTAAATGCCAGCAAAGAAAAAGGCAGCCAAGAAAAAGAAACACTAACTCCGGAAAGCGAGAACATACTCGCAACGAATTTAGATGTTTTGCCAGCCTCTCGTGAGAAGCACCTCCCGAGAGGTTTTTTGCTGGCCGCAGCGGAAGCCCTTCTTGAGTCCGTGCGAAAACCCGAATTTGCGAACTCAGGCGAGATGCGGATTTTAGCCGCGAAGCGGCGCAAGAGTACAGCCCAGGCCGCAAGCCCTGGGCTGAAAGTGGGAAACGCCCAAGCCCGCGAAGGGGGCGAAAGAATGGTTCTCACACCGACTCGTGAGTCCTGAGTACGTCACGAAGCAGTTTCACGCCCCACAGGACCGAAGCCGATGGCTGCCAAACACCGAGAGTCTCAATTTCTTGAAGTACAAACAAATGCGTCTCATGCATCTCAAAATAAGCAAACCCTCTGCATCCGAGACAAAGACTAACCACCTTCCCTTCAATTGAGGAAGCACAAAGTCATCTCAGATTCCGAAGCCGCCCAGCACGGACGAATCCGGCGAATACTACCTCTATAAGAAGAATATTTCGTCTATAAGAAGAATTTCGGCCGGTCGCGTTCCCGCAAGCCGCCGAACGCATCGTCCTCCGCGCCGCGTAACTGCGACAACGAATCCGAGTTTCCCACTTCCCTGGCGACGATTGGCTCATCGCCGCTTTTTTTGCCCAAACTATCGCCGAGTAGTACACTCTAGCGTTTCGAACCGATCCAATGTTTGCGATATAGGAGATGAGATGAAATACGTGATCACCTGGAACGAACGTCCGCAGGGGTCGCCTGCGGAGTACGAGAAGGCTCAGACGCGAATACTTGAGGTGTTTGGGCAGTGGAAGGCGCCCGCCAATTTCAAGATCGAGTTCTTCGTAGTGCGCGTGGGCGATTGGGGAGGGTATTTGCTCGTGGACTGCGACGATCCGTTGACGATTCACAAGTTTTGCTCGATGCTGCCTGCCTTCACCATGGAGGCGCGCCCCGTAGTTCCCGTCGAGGACGCTGTCCGGGCCGAACTCGAAGTCATGGCCTGGCGCGAAGGACTAAAAGGCAAAGTCGGATAGGACAGCCTCAAGGGCTTGTCGGAGAAATGGATTTGGATTGTTAGTTTTGAAGGGGCGCTCTTTCAGGCGTCCGAAAGCCGCGCCTCTTCAATGCACCCGTTAGTAATCTACCATTCAAAAAATTCTTAATTGGTCAAAATTTTACCTATAATGGGGGAAATTCAAGCGGCTTGCACAGGCGTGTCGTGGCGGGGGATTAAGCAATGAAAGTCGTGGGGCCGGGAGGCGCGCACCGCATAGCGGTATTGACCAACGACGAAGCCGTCCTGCCCGAAATTCAGGAATGGCTTGCGTCAAGCTTCCACACCACCCTCCTCAATTCCTGGGATGAACTCCACGACCTCTTGCAGGCTGTGCAGATTGCGGCAGTAGTGGCGGACATTGAGACCGCCGCCGAATCCAGCGAAAATTGCCTGAAGTTGTTGCATGACCTTCGAAACATCAGTCCAGATTTGGTGCTGGTAGGGCTGACCCGTTCCAGGAGTAAGGCTCTAAGCGCTCAGGCTCGCACTGCGGGTTTGGACAAGCTGTTTGTCGCCCCCGTGGTCTTCCAGGAACTCCAACTCTTCCTAATGGAGGCACTTGAGAGTCGCGATCTCGAAATACAGAATCGCGCATTGCGGGAAGAAGCCTCCAACCGGTCTTCTTTCTGCGATCTGATTGGCGGGAGCGAAGCGATGCGAGTTGTGTATGAGGCGATTTCGAACATCGCCGACAGCAATGCCACGGTACTGGTGAGGGGAGAGAGCGGCACTGGAAAAGAGCTTGTGGCGCGAGCTATTGTGGCGACCGGATCGCGGCGCGATGAAGCCTTTGTGAGCGTAAACTGCGCGGCCCTGCCGGAAACGTTGATTGAAGCAGAATTGTTTGGGCACGAAAAAGGCGCGTTTACGGGCGCAGATGTGGCGCGGCCAGGTTACATCGAACTGGCTCAAGACGGCACCTTATTTTTAGATGAGATCGGAACATTGGGTCTTGTTTTGCAGAGCAAGCTCCTGCGCGTACTGGAGCAGCGGACGGTTCAGCGTATTGGAGCCAAGGCGTCCAAAAAAATTGATTTTCGGCTAATAACGGCGACGAACGAGGATTTAGAGAATGCAGTTAACACCGGTAGATTTCGCGAAGACCTCTATTACAGAATCAATGTCGTTCCCATCATGCTTCCGCCTCTGCGGGAACGCCCAACTGATATCCCGCTGCTAATTGATCATTTCCTGCGGCTGTACTGCGTCGCCAACAATATCCAGTTGAAGCAAGTGGAGCCCGAAGCTTTGGAGGTCATGGAGGAATATTCATGGCCGGGGAACGTTCGAGAGCTGGAGAACCTGATGCAACGGCTGGTGTTGATGGCTCCCGGTCCCGTAATTAAGGTAAAGAATTTGCCTCAGCAGGTACTTTACGACAGCACCGCTAAACAAGAGTCTTTTCTGATTCCGGAGGAAGGGATTTCCTTCGACGAGGAAATTGCGAAGATTGAAGTGGCATATATCAGGGCATCCCTGCGGAGAACGGAAAACAACAAGACCGCAGCGGCGAAGCTGCTGGGGATCGACCGCCAGAAGATGAAATATCTATGCCGGAAGTATAGAATTGTCGATTCTGGTTAAAAAGTAACCATAATGTGGTTAATAAATAACCACTCTCAAAATCCTTTGCCCCGTTTTCATCCGCAGGTGGGAAATGGATATTCCCGTAAGCTGTTCATTTATAAACGCAGAGGCTTATCGCGAGAAATGAACAGAGGTTTGGCACGGCTCTTGCAATAAGACCATGCAAGAGCGGAGCGAAGATTGACCGCCTACAGATTCCGGACTCAACGTCCAACGGAGGATTTAAAAATGTCAGTACAGAAAAAGTCCCTGATCAGCAATAACGCCGCAGCCCGAAAAGCGATTATCGCCACCAAGGCTCCTTCAACAAATTTTTCGTCAAATCAGCCACTGGCAACCAAGGGTGGGCTGGCAACCAAGGGCGGACTGGCGACCAAGGGCGGACTGGCAACCAAGGGTGGACTGGCAACCAAGGGTGGACTGGCAACCAAGGGTGGACTGGCAACCAAGGGCGGCTTGACTGCGAAGGTTGTACTTTAAGGTCTGCCGGCACGCGCCCAAGCCATGGGCGCGGGAATACGGTCGGTGACTTCAGCCAGATTGGCTAGGCGTTGAGCCAGGTTCGGGGTTAAAGATCCGGGCTGAAAGCGCCAGTGATAGTTCCCATCAAGAGTGCTCGGCGTGTTTAACCGCGCTTCGGCGCCTAAGCCGAGCACATCTTGCAATGGCACAATCGAAAATTCTGCGACAGAGCTTTGAGCAAGCCGGATCAGGGCCCAGTTTATCCCATCCTCGCATCGGCCGACCAGAGATTCCACGGCGCTTCGCTCCCTCTCTCCGAGCGAATCCCACCAGCCCAGTGCGGTGTCGTTGTCATGCGTGCCGGTGTAAATCACATGATCGGAAGTTACACGGTGAGGAAGATAAATGTGGGCGCCGGGATCTCCGAAAGCAAACTGCAATACTGCCATGCCGGGTATTTTATGCCGTTCCCTCAACTGCGTGACGTCGGGCGTAATGACTCCCAGGTCCTCCGCAAAAAAAGGCAGGCTCCCTAGGGATTCTTTCAGCTTGTAAAACAAGTCATCGCCGGGTCCATCTCCCCATCGCCCATTCACGGCTGTGGGTTCGCTTGCGGGAATCTCCCAAAACTGAGCGAATCCCCGGAAGTGGTCAAGGCGAATGTAATCGCAGGTCTGAGTCGCCCAACGCAGGCGTCGAATCCACCATTGATAACCACTGGCTCGTATTGATTCCCAGTTATAAAGAGGATTTCCCCAACGCTGGCCCGAGGCGCTAAATGCGTCGGGAGGAACGCCGGCAACAACTTCAGGTTCGAGGTCGTCGCGGAGACGGAAAATGTCGCGATTGGCCCAGACGTCCGCGCTATCATAATCCACGAAGATTGCAATATCCCCCACGACGCGAACGGAGCGCTGCGAACAGTAGGCCCTTATCCCACGCCACTGTTCATAAAAGAAGAACTGGATCACACGGCCAACGGTGAGTTCATGATCGAGTTCGGTTCGAGCCTGCTGCAACGCTTCAAATTCCCGCCGCGCGAGACCCGAAGGCCAATGCTTCCACGATTGTCCTTTATAACGCTTCCGTAAGGCGTCAAAGAGCACGAAGTCTTCCAGCCACCAATGGTTCTCTTCACAAAATTTGTCGAATTTGAGTCTTGAGTCCCGGTCGTCGCAAGCCAAAAAATTACTTGCGGCCTCGGCGAGGAGTGGAAGCTTGTGCCGCGAGGTCTGTTCGTAATCAATAGGGTGCACGTTTTGCGGCAGGGCATCGAGTTGAGCCTTGGGAAGCAACCCTGCCTTAGCCAGTCGCTCCAGGCTGATCAGCAGAGGATTTCCAGCAAAGGCCGAAGTAGATGAATAAGGCGATGTCCCATTAGCCGGCGGTCCCAAAGGCAGAACCTGCCACAAACCCTGCCGGGCCGAGGCTAGAAAATCTATGAATTCATAAGCGGATGGACCCAAGTCCCCGATTCCACCTCGAGACGGCAACGAGATTGGATGTAACAGGATTCCGCTTAGGCGAGGGAATGACATGGTTCTTTCCTGGAAGCAATATCCAAATGAGAGGTCTATTGGGCCGCAATTCTAAAAGTGTAGTCGTTCGGAAATTGGCAAAGTATCTGCCGGCGCACAAGAGAAAGAGCGAGACGGCTCGCTACTCACCTTCCTGCCCTTGTCCTCCGGTCAAACTCTTGAGTTCTTGCTCGTTCATCTTA
>JBOGLB010000023.1:0-3495 GCA_050745965.1 Terriglobales bacterium
GATGCGCAGAGCCGGGTTGTGAGCCTGCTGCTCGACAAAAATGAAGAAAAACCAAGCACCGAGACTTATCGGACGTTAACGGACGTACAAAATTCTGGAGGGGACTTGCAAGTGGTTGAGAAGTTTGGCGTCCCCGACGGGATTTGAACCCGTGTTACCGCCGTGAAAGTGCCGGGGTACGTCGTAACTTATTGAAACTACGCAATACGGACGGCTATCCAAGGCGGTTTCAGTAAGGGTTGGAAACGATTCGTGGATCATGGATGGATCAGGAAAATTCTGGGTGCACGTAGGACTCTCGGACAAGTGAGTTTCGAACCCGTTTACCGTGGGGAAAGCTCTGACGGGCGACGAAAACAAAAACCAAGACGAGCAAGGCGAAGAAGGCAAAGGTGAGCAGAGGGTGGATTGTGGCTCTTAGCTTGCACCGGTTCCTGGGTTTGAAACTGCTACCCACCTTCGTTCCCGAGCGCTCAAGGCAATGAGCTCGCAAAGCTTGACTTCGTAATGGCCAGTCTCGAATGTGGGGAACGATCGTTCCGCGTTGAAATCTCCAGCCTCGATATACGCATAAAGATCTTTGAAGAGCTGGACAAAGGTATCGGGATACCCCTCCGCATGCCCGGCGGGATAAGCGGCATAGCCGCGCGCCTCAGGGCTCATGAGTGAAGGGTCCTTAATCATGCAGCGGTTCGCTTCGTTACGGCTGCCAATCCAGAGCTGGTTGGGTTGCTCCTGATTCCATGCTAATGAGCCTTCTGAGCCATCAATCTCAAACCACATCCGATTCTTCCGACCCGCACTCACTTGCGACACGGTCATCACGCCACGCAAGCCGCCCTCAAATCGCAGCAAGACAGAACCATAGTCCTCGGTGGACATTTGTACAGGTTCGGCGGCCTGATTGGTTGATTTCTTAAATGTTTCAACTGGTCCCTTAGGTCGCTGACGCACCGGAATTACGGTCGCCAGATCAGCGCACAACTCTTTCAATTCCCGACCCGTTATCCAGCCGATCAGATCCAGCCAGTGTGTACCGATGTCCGCTATGGCTCTCATCGAGCCTCCAAGTTTTGGGTCAAGACGCCAGTTCCAGTCAGTCGGATAAAACAGCCAGTCCTGCAAATATGTGCCGAAGGCAGTCCGAGGCGACCCGATCGCGCCCTGCTTCACTAATGCATGCGCTTCCTGGCACAACGGGTAATAACGCAGGTTATAGGTTACGGCTGCAACCTTCATCTCCTTCCGCGCCAACTTCACCAACGCATCTGTCTCGTCAGTATTCATGGCCAGCGGCTTCTCGCACATCACGTGCTTCCCAGCCACCAAAGCAGACTGTGCTTCACTGAAATGAAGATGGTTCGGAGTGCAGATGTGTACAACGTCCACTGAAGTGTCGTCTGCCAATTCTTTCATTGATTTGTAAGCGCGACTAATTCCCAGTGCGCGGCAGACATCCTCGGTCCTCGAAGCAGAGCTGCCGAGCACGCCTTGGATGGGAATCGCGAGCCGCCGCAGCGCTTCAATGTGCGCTCTTCCCACAAAACCTGCACCGATCACTGCTGCTCGCACATTCATGGTAGGCCTCGCGAGAATTCAGAGTGGGACTTCGACATCTCTAGCTTGCAAATATCCCCGGATGAAGAATATTCCGTTGCGCAGTCATCGGTACCGCGAGTTCTCGACTCTATTTTCTTGATCGCTGGTTATACCACACTGGATATGTTCGTGCCGAACATGCCGCCCGAATGGGATTACTCGAAGACGGTTGACGGAACGACGGCAGTGCCTTCTCCGTAAATTTGGCCCGACTTGACTGTAGCGGACGGGCAAAGTTTCACACGGCCTATGCGTTTCCGTTGCTCGCTGTCCACAAAATCAAACTTCCCTTCCCTTAAGTCGAATATGGCGGTATCAGCTTCACTTCCTTCGCGGAGTGTTCCGAGTCCTGGGGGGAAATCGAACGCGCTCGCGGCGTTGATGGAGGCGCTGGCGATCACCTGGTCGAGTGTCATGCCGAGGAGAATAAATTTGGACAGCGTCGTCGCAAGGTCGAAAACCGGGCCCCCGACGTTTAGGTGATGCAGGTCGCTGGATATCGTATCCGGATAGAAATCTTGTTTCATTGCGCTTTTGGCGACATCGAAGGAGAAGGACCCGACACCGTGACCAATGTCGAAATGAACTCCACGTTGGCGCGCCTGGGCGACCGCTGCGAGTATCCGTCCCTTGTGGTCGAGGATGCCGCCGTCGCCTCCTCTATAGCAGTGCGTCACAATATCCTTTTTCTCGAGCATGGCTAGAATTTCGGGTAAAGGAGAAGTTGTACCTCCTATGTGCACCATGATCGGCAATTGCACAGCGTCGGCGACTTTGCGCGCGAGGTTCAAGGCTTGGATGTCGTTTTCGCCCGACAGATTGCGACCGAGGCGGACTTTGATGCCCTTGATTATGTCGCGATTCTTTTCGATCGTGAGAATGGCAAGCTTCGGATTTGCATAGCGAAGATCGAGTAACTCCCCCCACTGGTTGGTGAATGAGCTGCTCGTTTGGCCAATCACCGAGATATTCAGCAATGCGTAAACCCGCGTGCTGACAACGTTGACAATATGTCGTCGAAAGCCAGGGAATGTATGTGCGCCAGCTGAGCCCGCATCAACGACGGTCGTTGCTCCCTTCGCAATACAACTCGGGTCAGCCGGAATTCCGTACGGCATCACCCCGTCGTAGACGTGAACGTGGAGATCAATGAGTCCGGGAGTGACGATCTTTCCTCGCGCGTCGAGGAGTTGCTTCGCCTCCGATCCTGGAATGTCATTTGCCACGCTGGCCACTTTGGTGCCAGAGATGGCCACATCTCGCTCATCGGATATCCCCTGGGCAGGGTCAATCACACGCCCACCTTTTATCAGGAGATCGTACTTCGGACTTCCGCTACGGTGGGAGCTCATCGGGTTTTGTTTAGGTTCAGCGGGACAACCCTCGGTGTATCCCAGAAAAGATGAATCACAAACCAATGCTGGAGCGAACGCCGCAATTTTGCGATCTGTCCGCACACTGCGCGCCAATTGATCTAACAGATTTCAGGCGAACATTTCCCTCATCTGGGGTTCGCCAAGTGCAACGGCTGTTCTCCGGATGCAAGCCTGAAGATATTGTCCGCCGCCGCTTGGCCGCGTCTTCTGGATGTTCCGCGAGTACCACCGGCTATATGAGGCGTGAGAAGCACGTTGGGCTTGTTAAGCAGCGGATGATCTGGACTGAGCGGCTCATCAGCGACGGTGTCCAGACCTGCTCCTTGAATCCGCCGATTTTGAAGAGCGTCCAAGAGGGCCGCCTGGTCTACAATTTCGCCTCGCGCTACATTGATCAAGAATGCAGTAGTTTTCATCTGTGCGAAAGCGTTTCGATCTATCATATGTTTTGTCTGCGGCGTGAGGGGCACGTGAATTGACAAATAGTCAGATTCCGCCAAGAGTTTCGGCAATTCTCTGG
>JBOGLB010000024.1:0-9479 GCA_050745965.1 Terriglobales bacterium
AGCGTCCCCCATGGCGGCTTCGGCATGGGTATTGAGCGCGCGGTTGCATGGATTTGCGGGCTGGATCATGTGCGCGAGACAATTCCGTTCCCAAGGATGTTGCACCGGCTGTACCCTTAAGCAATTCAGTGTCGAAACCAAATTCAGAATCGTTTTCTAGCATCACTCCCCGAATGATTCGTGTCATCGGTGTCCCCCTCGACTTGGGCCAATCACGTCGCGGCGTGGACATGGGTCCTTCGGCAGTTCGCGTCGCCGGACTTGAAGCTCGACTCGAGGAGCTCGGGCACGAAGTCGAAGATGCGGGCAATGTTGACGTTGCCATTGCCGAACAGAAGCATGAGGGCGATCCGCACGCGAAATATTTACAGGAAATCACCGCTATTTGCACGAAAAATGCCGAGCTGGTTTTGCAGACGCTCGAGTCGGGGAAAGTTCCGATTGTTCTGGGCGGCGACCATTCGGTGGCGGCGGGGACTGTAGCGGGCGTAGCGGAATTTTACCGCCGCCAGCATCAGAAAATTGGACTTATCTGGATTGACGCTCACACCGATATCAACACTCCCGAAAGCTCCCCGAGCGGCAATGTGCATGGAATGCCGCTGGCGGCGTTGTGTGGCCTCGGTCCGAATGAGCTGGCGAATATTTTTGGCTTTGCTCCGAAGGTACATTCGGAAAATTGTGTGCTGGTCGGAGTGCGTGACATTGACTTCATCGAAAAAGAGAACGTACGCAAAGCGGGAATCGAAGTCTTCACCATGCGCGATATTGATGAACGCGGTATGCGCACGGTAATGGAGGAAGCACTGCGGGTCGCGGGGCGCGGAACCGCGGGCTATCACGTTTCTCTCGACATGGATTGGGTTGATCCAGAAGATGCGCCCGGGGTCGGAACCCCAGTTCGCGGCGGAGCCACTTACCGCGAAGCGCACCTGGCAATGGAAATCATCGCCGATCATGGCCGCATGTTGAGTTTCGAAATCGTCGAAGTGAATCCTGTAATTGACGAGCATAATCGGACAGCGGAACTGGCTGTGGAGCTGGCGTTGTCGGCGTTCGGAAAAAAAATCCTATAACCGCTTCGCTATCGTTGGCAACGCTCGCGTCTAGACGAGTAAATTTCGATGAAAAAATTACGAGTCGGCATCCTCTTTGGCGGACGAAGCGGCGAACACGAAATCTCTCTGCTGTCGGCTGCAGCGGTTTTCAAAGCCATTGACAAGAGCAAATACGAGGTTGTGCCAATTGGCATTACCAGGGAGGGTCGCTGGGTAACGGCAGCGGACGCTGAGCGATTGCTCCAAGGGAACGCAGCGGGCGGAAACGCCGGCCCTGCGCAGCCCCACCTGCGCGCGGGGAATCCCGAAGCGACGTCAAGCGCCGCAATTCTCGCCGTGGGCGAAGCTGTCATCGTGCCTCCCGAACCGCAGAGGACAGGAGGTTCGATGACCGTCTTTCAAAGCGATGCTTCATTGACCCGCCGCTCAACCGATCGAGCGATTAACGTGGATATTATCTTCCCGGTACTGCACGGAACTTTCGGCGAAGACGGAACCATCCAGGGACTTCTCGAGCTTGCCGACATCGCATATGTTGGCGCAGGCGTTCTCGGCTCTGCCGCCGGCATGGACAAAGATATTATGAAATCGCTGTTCCGCGCGGCCAGCCTTCCAATCGTGAAACATGTGACTTTCCTTCGCGGAGATTGGGAGCGAGATCCGAAGAACATTCGCCAGGCGGTGGAAAAGCGTCTCAAGTATCCCGTATTCGTGAAGCCCGCAAACCTGGGATCGTCGGTAGGAATTTCCAAAGTACATAATCGGGCTGAGCTCGGACCCGCGATTGACGAAGCAGCAAAATTCGATCGTAAAATTGTGATCGAACAAGCCGTCGGAGGGAAAAAGCAAAAGGCGCGAGAGATCGAATGCGCCATTTTGGGGAATGACAGTCCAGCAGCTTCCGTTCCCGGCGAGATCATTCCGGGCAAAGAGTTTTACGACTACACAGCTAAATATCTGGACGAAGGGTCTGAGCTCGTTATTCCTGCCCAGCTAACCAAAACTGAAACTAAGACGGTGCAGCAACTGGCAATCAGCGCATTCAAGGCCGTAGATTGTTCGGGCCTGGCGCGAGTTGATTTTCTGATGGAACCAAAGACACGGAGAATTTATCTAAATGAAATTAATACCATGCCAGGATTCACTTCGATCAGCATGTATCCAAAAATGTGGACTGCGACTGGGGTTTCATATCCTGAGCTGATCGAAAAATTAATTCAGCTGGGATTCGAACGGCATAGAGATAAGAAAAAAAACCGATACAGCCGCTGACGACTTTGGAACTCGACCTTGCTACGTTCGGCTTATCGCGGCCAACTTTTGCGGCTTTTCCTTTCTTGACTTGCGCACAGTGTCTTCGATCGCCGCTTGCAGCCTGCCGGAGTCAACATCTTCCAGGAGCTTGGCCTTTTCGAAATAAGCGGCTGCTCCAGCTTTTATGAGCATCGCTTCATTCTTTTGCGACAAACTACTCAGAATAATGACTGGAATATCAGCCGTAACTGGATCCGACTTGATAGCCTGAAGGACCTGTTGGCCCCCAAGCTTTGGAAGAAGCATGTCGAGCAAAATTATGTCAGGAGGGGACGTTCGCACGATATTTAATGCCTCCTCTCCATCTTGGGCGGTAACCACCAGAAAACCGGCTTTCGTGAGCACACGCTCTCCGGTAATTTTCAACAGCTTACTATCTTCGACCAGCAGAACACTTGTCTTCACAGCGATTCTCCCAAAAGAGCGAGCTTTTTGTTTATCGTCTTAAGTTCGTCATCGGCAAGGATGCGGGCGAGCTTTAGGAGCAGATGAAGGTCGTTTGATCGGGGATTAGGCCGAATTCTGCTTTCCGCTTTGCGATCACGATAGAAAAGATGGGTATACCTACGCCAAACAGAAGTTTTTACAAATTCGTGACAACTTTAATCTGACATTATTCTAAGTTTCCTCTAATTTGCTCTGTATGTACATACGGGGCAGTTTCTCCGACAGGAACGTCACTCTGAGCGACAGTCCGATCCCACAAAGATCAATCAGGGTGACGTTTGCGTTTTTGACGAGATCTTCTATCCAAAAGCACTTCTTATTCTCTGGTAAGTAGTTTCCAGATTCTCCGGAAGCACACGGGTTTCTCCCACAACTGAGATAAAATTGGCGTCCGCAACCCACCGGGGGAGCACATGCATGTGAACGTGTCCTGCGATCCCTGCACCGGCCGCCTTGCCGATGTTCATTCCCAGATTAATTCCGTCCGGGTTATAGAGCTTCCGAATGACGCCTTCCATCTTTTGGGACAAATCCATCATTTCGTGGGCGGTTTCGGTCGTCAGCCGCTGCATTTGATCAAGATGCGCGAAAGGAACAATCATCACGTGTCCGGGCGAATAGGGAAAGCTATTGAGGATGACGAAACAATCCTGGCCGCGATGAACAATTAGGGCTTTCTGATCCTCTAATTTGGGAAGCTCGCAAAATATACATCCAGAAACCTGGGTACCACTGACGTAAGCATAACGCCAAGGAGTCCAAAGGTAGTCCATTCAATGCAGGGTAGCAGATGATCGAAGGGCCCGGAAGGCTGACAGTTGCAGTCGGCAATCCCGTCGCCCGGCAATTGTTACAGTTTGACGTTTGACACTGTTCCGAAACGGTTGCTATAGTCGAAGTGTTCCCTTGGGACGCGGGTTTGTTCTTAAACGTCCGACCGCTGGGATTGTTCAAGTTCGTCCGCCAGGACGGGCCCATCACAACCTTAAGACTCACACCAGCTGTCCGTAGAACACCCCGTATCCATCCCGCACACTGTGCGAGAAAACCGCAGAGAGGCCATAACCTTGCCCGACGATACCAACGCCCACAACCAGGATTCGGCGACTTCGACCATGACTGAAGTTATGACAGAGCACGCCGCAGACATGACTGAGGGCTCCGACTCAATTCAGACAGCCCAACAAACCCAACCAGGCTTAAGCCACGAGGAACAACCACCAGTCTCAACTTCCGACGACTTCGCGTCCGCTCTTGAGACTTTTACCACGGAGAGCGCGGAAGCCGTTAGTGACGATCATGTTCTGAAAGGCACTGTTCTTAAGCTCACCTCGACTCATGTGGTGGTGGACATCGGGGCCAAATCTGAGGGCATGCTTCCTCTCGCCGAAGTGCTCGATCATGACGGAACGCCGCGTTTCCAGCCCGGCGATGAAATCAACGTCATGCGGGACAAGGGTGAGACCGAGGAAGGTTACATCAACCTCTCACATCAGAAAGCGCAACGGTTGCGCGCGTGGGACGAGATCGAAACGGCATATAACGAGAAGAAGCCCATACAAGCCACGGTTATTGAACGGATTAAAGGCGGCTTGACGGTTGACATCATGGGCACCCGGGCTTTTCTGCCTGGTTCTCAAATGGATATTCGTCCTGTCCGTAACCTCGACACGGTAAAGGGCGAAAAGATTGAAGTCGCCATCGTCAAGCTAAATAAAAAGCGTGGGAATATCGTCGTCTCGCGGAAACAGTTGTTGGAAGAGGAGCAGAGCGAGAAGCGTTCGAAGACGCTCGAACATCTCGAAGAAGGCAGCATTCTCACTGGCGTAGTCAAGAACCTGACTGAGTATGGCGCATTCGTGGATCTAGGCGGCATTGATGGCCTCTTGCATATCACAGATATGTCATGGGGACGGTTGACCCATCCTCGCGCTTTGGTAAATGTCGGCGATCAAATCCAGGTGAAGGTTCTGAAGTTCGACAAGGATAAGCAGCGTGTTTCACTGGGATTCAAACAGCTCACCCCGGACCCATGGCTGGACGCCGAGCACCGCTATCCGGTCGGGGCGCATGTGGGCGGGCGAGTCATCAGCGTTACCGATTACGGGGCATTCATCGAACTTGAACAAGGCATTGATGGCCTCGTTCACGTCAGCGAGATGACGTGGTCGAAACGCGTCAAACATCCTTCCAAGCTGGTGAATGTTGACGACCACGTGGATTGCGTGGTGCTTAATGTGAATCCGCAGGAACGTCGAATCTCGCTTGGCATGCGCCAGCTGGCTGCCAATCCCTGGGACGAACTGCATCACAAATACCCAGTAGGCGCGACCGTGGAAGGCCGGGTTCGCAATTTAACCGATTTTGGTGCGTTCGTTGAAATTGACGACGGCATTGATGGGCTTGTACATGTCAGTAATTTAAGTTGGACCAAACGGGTAAAGCATCCCTCGGAAATTCTGAAAAAAGGTGATCGCGTAAGGGCTATAGTTCTGGCGATCGAACCAGATAAGCGGCGACTGTCATTGGGAGTGAAGCAGCTTCAGCCGGATGTCTGGGAGACCTTTTTTCAAGGCCATCATGTTGGAGACGTTCTGCACGGCAAAGTTTTGCGAGTCGCCGCCTTTGGCGCATTTGTAGAAATCGCCGAGGGCGTTGAGGGCCTATGCCACAATTCCGAGGCCATAGATGCTAATGGCCAGCAGATTAAGCTCGAGCCAGGCCTTGAACATGATTTCAAGATTATCAAGATGAATCCCGAAGAAAAAAAGGTTGGCCTGAGCATCAAAGCCGTGGGCGAAGAAGCCTCGCGCGTCGAAGTGGAAGCTTATAAGCAGCCGGTGGCGAGCACGAGCGGTTCAACCATCGGCGACCTGATCACCTGGAAACGCGCTGAAAGCGAAAATGGATAGTTAGCCAGCCACCAACCCGCAAATCCCAAACCACTGTCCGCGTTAAAATCCACCGCAGCGGGACAAGAATCAGCTCATTACGGGATAGCCCCGATGTTCTTCGCGGCTACACATTAGCAACCGCCGCCAGGATTACAACGTCCTGTTCGCCTACCTGATCCTCACTTCTTTCGCCAAGGTAAAGCTCACCGCCGTCTCTACCGGCAGAATAATGTCTTTGTTCCCGGTAAAGGCGGTGCCGGCGGTGCCAGCGCCTCCGCCTGCTACGGCACCTATCGCTGCGCCTTTCCCGCCTCCTGCCAAGCCGCCGATGAGGGCGCCCAAGCCGGCGCCGCCGCCAACCATCACCCCGGTTCGCTTGCCCTTCCCTTTTGCCACATAGCTGCGAGTTGAGGTTTCAACTCCAATGCTCGCGCCGTTGAGCTTCACTGACGTTAGCTTCAACTGGAGAGTGGCCCCGCCCGCAAACCGGCCCAGCGGTTTGGCATCCAACACCATACCCGAAACCCTCGCACCAGAAGGGATTACCGGCTCTCCGCCGACGGTAACGCCTTTCGACATAATGGCGGAAAAACTCTCTCCTGGCTGGCTGATTTTTGAACCCAGGGGCTGGTCGAGCCGTACGCTCAGAATAGTCCCGGCTGGGATGATCGTTGGAGCTTGCTCCACCGGTTGATTGACCGCAGGGGACGCTTCGGAACTGGAACCGGCCGGCGTCGAAGCTTCATTTGAAGAGCTGGAACTGTTTGGTGAAGAAGCACTATTGGCCGAGCCTTGTGGTTTGCTGCTGCAACCAGCAATTACAAAACACAAATAGAAAGCAAGAATCAGCGCTGCCTCGCGGGATCGCATGGTTTTCTCCTTACGTGAGAATAATCAGGATTAGAGTAATGGCGCAGGTGCCTACCGGACAAGGGCTAAAGCATGGACTAACGGAGTGTCACTCGCCAGCCGTTGTCCCAGCTACGTCCGTGATTACAGCAGAATCTTGTGGGCTCTCATGTTGATGGTTTGAGTCTGTCTGGCCTTCATTTGTTGTGAGCTCAACCGAAGAAAATGACGAGGCGGACACGGCCGCCGCGGGGGGTGCCGGCTTCTTTTCCAGGAACCTTGAGGTCTTCAGCACCGAGCGGCCAAGCGAGGGATTGTATCCCGTCCATGTGCTTTCGGAATTTCCGTCGCGTTCTTCATGGGCTCGCATGCTCTCCATCTTTGAATCCAGATCGTCCAGATAATGCAGCATCAGCGCTTCGGGGAACATTGGCAGTTTGGGAGACCCGAATTCGTATTGCCCATGATGGCTGATGATGAGGTGTTCCAGGAGAGTCTTCATTTCCGCCGGGAAATCGGGCAACTTGGCGAGTTTCGCCTGCAACATCTCCAGTTCGATGATCATGTGACCGAGTAATTGTCCGCGCGTGGTGTAGGAAAAGCCCCGGCTGTAGGTCAACTCGTGAATTTTGCCGATGTCGTGGAGAAAGGCGCCCGTAAGCAGAAGATCCCGATTGACCTGAGGATAGTTGCGGCATACCAAGTCGCAGGAGCGGCATAATGAGACCACATGGTCGAGCAGTCCGCCGATGTAGGCATGATGCAATGTTTTGGCGGCCGGAGCATTGCGGTACGCCTCGGCAATTTCCGGGTCCGACATGAAGGATTCCACCAGCGCCTTCAGGTTGGCGTCTTGAAAACTGGCGACAAAATCAGACAATGCCCGCCACAATTCACCAATGTCTTTTGTAGTCTTGGGGAGATAGTCAGAAAAATCCACCTCCGATTCGCCCATGCGACGAAGCTTGTGGATGGTGATCTGAAACCGGTTCTTATATTTGTTAACCAGACCCTTAATTTTTAGAAAATCGTCCTGCTCGAAGGCATCGAGCACTTCTTCAACGTTGTCCCACATTTTAGCTTCGATTTGGCCACAGCGGTCGGCCAGAGTGAGCGCGAGGTACGGTTCACCTGTCTTCTTTGGCTTAACCTGTTTGGTGACGACGACAAAGCTGGATGTGATCACTTTATTTTCGTGATCACAACAATCGGACAGAAAGAATTCCTTCATGATATTTCTGTGGTTATGCTACACAAGCTGCGAGAACTGACAGGAATCTATATCAAGCCATTCATTGAACGCTGTAATTTAAAATAAACCAAACTTTTTCTTCTTTTTGAGCTGTTTCGCGGTCAGGACCTTCGAATTGGTCTCAATCGGTTCTGTCTGATTGGGGCTGCGTCCGGTGTCCACGTATCCGGGTTCGGTTTTGATATACGCGTCCTCGCGCAACTTTGTGAGGTACGCCCGCAACGCCGGTTGCAGCTTCTGCATGTAGAGAGCGTCTTGAATCTTCGGTTCGATCTCATTCATTGGTGGGATTCCGGCGTTTTGATGATCGGTTACTTTTAGAATAACGAAACCCTGTTTGGTACGAATGACGTCGGAAACACTTCCTGCCTTCAATCCGAAGGTTATGTCTTCGAGCTGTTTCGCCAGGGTGCCGCGTTTAAAATAGCCCAGGTCGCCACCCTGCGCCGCCGTTGGGCCATCGGAGCTCTTCTTGGCAACGTCATCGAACTTTGCACCTTTGCGGATTTGCGCGAGCAGATCGTCCGCTTTGGCTTTTGCGGCTGTTAGTCTTGCCTGCTCGTCGCTGGGCCCCTTATCTGTGGAGATCAGGATTTCACTGAGCTTCACTTGCTCCGGCTGTGCTAATTCTTCTTTGTGTTTATCGTAAAATTCCTGTTCTTCGTCTTTTGTTATGGTGAGCCGGCGACCGACTTCCTGCCCGATGACCTGCTGAGTAATGAGCTGATTACGAATATTCTGCTTGAAGTCCTCGAAAGAAACTCCCTGCGCCTGCGCCGCCTTTTCCAGTTCTTCCATGCTGCCAAGCTTCATCTGCTTGCGCATCTCATCCAGTTTTTTGATGAGCTCAGTGTCCGCGGTAATGCCGAGGTCCTTGCCCTTCTCCAGTAGCAGCTGCTGATCAATCAGACCCCTAAGAACATCCTTCTCCCCCTCGGCGATCAACTTATCGGCATGGGTAGGATCCTGCTGCTGCACCTCTTGTTTCAGATCGTCAAGATTCCGCTGGTATTCAGAACGGGTAATAATCTGGTTGTTCACGCGCGCCACGATCTCTTCGACAACCGTATCTGCGGATAGAGCCGTCGCAAGAAAAAGAAAAAGCAAGCTGTAAGTTATGGTTCGCATGACGATTTCGCGGGTCTCCTCCAACGTGCCATTTGTGACAAAAGGCTTTTTTAATTGTACCTCTGATCACGAGCCGGAACCATAAAGCCGGTCGCCATACGCTGCATCTCAACTTATTGCGATGCACGCACCAGCGCGAGGGCCGTAACATCATCATGCGTTGGGGGCGTATTCATGAACTGCCGCAACGCATTTAAGACGGTCAAGCAAAGTTCTTTCGGATTTTCAGCGGCTGTTTGCTTAAAGACTTCTTCGACGCGGTCCAATCCGAATTCTTCGCCCTTGTGCTTGCCTTCGACAACACCGCGTGAAACCAGAAGAAGGACAGCCCCAGGCTCCAAAGCAACCATGCAGGCGTCGCTTGGAGCATGAGAGAACAATCCCAGAGGAAGGCCCGTGGCATGCAGTTCAGAAATTTCATTTTGGTCGCGCACTAATCCAGCCGTGTGTCCGGAATTGGCGTAGCACATGATGCCGGTATTTTCGTTGTAACAACCGACGAACGCGGGACAGGATCGCAATCCGTTCTCGGCGTCA
>JBOGLB010000025.1:0-5607 GCA_050745965.1 Terriglobales bacterium
AGTCCTCGGAAGCGCGCGATCAGTTTTTGGCAAGAATCTGGGACGGAGTTTTCTCGCCGGACATCCGATTGCTTGGAAGGAACAAACCGGAGTAGAATTCGCCGAGCCCGATTTGTTCCGGGACGCAGCGTGGTTTTTTACGCCGGCCGCAGGACAAAATATTTACGATGGACTGAGTGGCGAATTTCTTGGGTGGGTGGAAAAGATTGGCGCGCGCCCCGTTAGCATGGATGCCGAAGAACACGATCAACTTTGCGCCTGGATCAGTCATTTGCCGCAAATGATCTCCACCGCGCTCGCCGCTGCTTTGGTAGATGAATATGGCGAGGGCGCGCCCCTGCTTGAGGCGGGAGGCCGCGCTTTGCGGGAGATGACGCGAATTTCGGCGAGTCCGTATTCGATGTGGCGCGACATTGCCTTGACCAATAAGAAAAGTATTCGAGACGCGTTGTTAAAACTTGAACAACGCCTGGCGCACATCCGCGAGAACTTGGATACGCGCGAGCTGGCGATGGAGTTCGAGCGGGCCCATCATCTGAGAAAGGCATTTCCAGCTAAGAAGAAATAATTCTTCGAAAGGCGAGAGCATCTTGTAGGAAAATTTGAAGCATGCAAAAGGTAGTGACTAATTCCGATGAGGCCATCCGCGATGTTTTCGATGGCGCGACTATTATGATTGGAGGCTTCGGGCTGTGCGGCATTCCAGAAAATCTGATTCGCGCGCTGGTTCGGAGGGGAACGAAGGATCTGACAACCATCAGCAACAATGTCGGCGTGGATGGCTTTGGGATGGGCCTGTTGCTCGCGGCGGGCCAAATTCGCAAACATTTTGGATCGTACGTGGGAGAAAACAAACTTCTGGAACAGATGATGCTTGACGGCAGGATTGATCTCACTCTTGTGCCGCAGGGAACTTTTTCCGAGCGCATCCGTGCCGGGGGCGCGGGTATTCCCGCATTTTTCACTCCTACCGGAGTCGGCACGGTAGTGGCTGACAAGAAAGAGATTCGCGAATTTGACGGACGGATGTATGTAATGGAAACCGCACTGAAAGCCGACTTTGCGTTTGTAAAGGCATGGAAGGGCGATAAGTTGGGAAATCTTGTTTATCGAAAGACCGCGCGCAATTTCAATCCCGTGATGGCTACGGCAGCAAAAATTACAATTGCCGAGGTCGAACATTTAGTAGAGGCGGGAGAGCTGAATCCAGATTTAATTCACACCCCGAGTATCTTTGTGAAGCGAATTTTTCAAGGTGAGATCTTCGAGAAAAAAATTGAAAGAAGAACAGTGAGAAGTGAGTCGTAGGTCGTTGCCAAACGGAACAGACCAGATTCGATCTGCCGTTGCGAACACCAAGGACGAACGACCTACGACGCATTTAATCATGAACAAATCCGCCAAAGACTCTGACAAACGCGAGCGCATCGTCAAGCGCATCGCCCGCGAACTCCGCGACGGTTTTTACGTGAACCTCGGCATCGGAATGCCGACACTTGTGGCCAATCACGTTCCGGCGGGGATAGATGTAATTCTGCAAAGCGAAAATGGGATGCTGGGGATTGGACCTTATCCAGTGCAAGGACAAGAAGATTGCGACCTCATCAATGCCGGCAAAGAAACGGTCAGCGAAATGGCCGGCACGGCTTATTTTTCCAGCGCCGATTCATTTGCCATGATTCGCGGGGGGCATATTGATTTGAGCGTGCTCGGCGCGATGGAAGTGGACGAAGAGGGCAACCTCGCAAATTGGATGATCCCAGGAAAAATGGTGAAAGGCATGGGCGGCGCAATGGATCTAGTTGCGGGAGCGCGGCGCGTAATCGTTGCGATGGAACATACAACCAAAGATATGCAACCGAAAATACTGAAGAAATGCACATTGCCTCTGACGGGAATGAAAGTTGTAAACACAATCGTGACCGAGATGGCGGTGATTCAAGTAACGCCGGAAGGATTGGCGTTGGAAGAAGTTGCAGAAGGGACGACTGCGGACGAGGTCCAGAGAGTTACTGGAGCGAAACTGATTGTGGGCGCACGTCCGAAAGTCATGGCCCAATAACGTTGGAATCTCGTGGCGTTGCTTTTTTGGCCTTGCCCAGGAAAGAAAACCGCAACACTCTCGGCTTCAGTCAAATTGAGTCAATGATTAGCAATGGATTGGCGTTAAGATGCCCGCACGGACCGGTAATAAGATTTGAGGGATTCCGACAACGTAAAGCCGCACTAGCTGTGCGGCTTCCTCATTTGAAGGCTGAAGCTGGGTTCGCAGAAGAGGTCTTACGGGTGCTGATCCTTCGCAATGCCGGAGAGCTCGATCATGATTTCTTTCAGTCGGCTTTCCCGGTCTCCATTGGCACGCACCGCTAATCCAGCGGGCTTTTCTTGCTCCGAAAACTTGTCGTTCATTCCACGGATGGCTGCTATTTCCTCTCGCAAGGCCTGAACCCGGTTTAGCACGTCAGCGGTATACATGGATACAGTTTACCCCGGATTGCCGCGCGACGGCGGGAATAACCGTCCGTGGTCAGTAAGAGAGCGTTACGAAAGGGACAAGAAGTTTCCCACCAGCATTTAGCCTTTCCTTTGATTTTTCAATCCGCACATGATCTTCAGAATAAGTGTGCAGTTATCGGCGTTCCCTTCGCCCTGTTAGACTGAACCTTATCGCACTCCAGTCGTATAACAAATAGTTCGTTATGACTACTCTGGAAGCCATCCGCATTGCACTACAGTCTCTTTGGGCTAATAAGCTTCGGTCTGTCCTGACTCTGCTCGGGGTGGTGATTGGTGTTGCCGCGGTGATCGCGGTGGTCACATTTGTGAACGGAATCAACGCTTACGTGGCGGAGAAGGTTTTTAGGTTAGGGGCCGACGTTTTCATTATCAGCAAAGTCAGCCCCGTCGTTACCAATATTGATCAGTTCCTGGAGGGACAGAAACGCAAAGACATCACCATGGAAGATTATGATGCAGTACGCGATTCGTGCCGCCACTGCACCATGGTAGGAGCCTCGGCAACCAGTTTCACCGGGAAGGTCAAATACGGACAGCAATCGGTAAACGATTCCTGGATTCGAGGGCTGACGCCGTCAATGCCGCAGATTCTTGATCTTGACCTTGGGTCAGGACGAATGTTGAATTCGAATGACGAAGACAATCGCTCGAATGTAGCTGTCGTCGGCACGGATGTAGTTGACAACCTCTTCCCAGGCACGGACCCGCTCGGGAAGGAAATCCGCATAGACGGCCAGCTTTACACTATCGTTGGCGTAGGCACCAAGCAGGGAAAGACGATGGGCCAAAGCCTCGACAACTATGCTTTGATTCCAATCACAACCTATTTGAAGCAATATGGCGAGCACACATCAATTCGCATATCCGGCAAAGCGAATGGCATTGGCACCCGGTTGGAAACCGCTCTTGATGAGGCGCGCGCGATTCTACGGGCGCGCCGCCATGATTCTCCGGGAAAACCCGACAGCTTCGCTGCCGAGACCAATGCCAGCTTCTTGAGTATCTGGTCTAACCTCACGGGGACGTTCTTTCTTGCCATGATCGGAATCGCCGCTATTTCACTGGTCGTTGGCGGCATCGTGATCATGAATATCATGCTGGTTTCGGTGACCGAGAGGACCCGCGAGATCGGTATCCGCAAAGCTCTGGGAGCGCGGCGGCAAGATGTGCTAATGCAGTTTCTGATTGAGTCGGCCACGATGGCGCTAATGGGTGGCGTTTTTGGAGTCCTGTTTGGAATCGGCGTTGCTAAGGGAGTGACTGCACTGATCGGGATGCCTTCAGAAATTAAATTATGGGCAGTCGCAGCCGGATTGCTGGTATCAGCGAGCGTAGGGGTATTTTTTGGAGTGTATCCGGCACGGCGTGCGGCGATACTGGATCCGATCACGGCTCTAAGATTCGAACTGTGAAAAGACTAAGTAATTGGGAAACTTTGTAGTCGGGCAATTGCGAGTCAAGGACGGCCAGTGTCCTGAATTGTTCCTATGATGCGTAAAGGCGACTACGGCGAAATTGTTCGCATGGCTCTGAATACGATTCGGAGCAATAAGCTGCGCTCAGGGCTCACCGTACTGGGGATTGTCATTGGTGTGGCGGTGGTGATCGGAATTTCTTCGATTGTCAGTGGCTTGAATCAGAGCGTGCAGGCTTCGATCACCAGCATCGGCTCAAACTTAATTTTCGCGTACCATATTCAACCATTCACCTTCAGCCGGCCTACGGAAGAAATGCGCACTCGAAAAGGATTGACGCCCGATGATGCGGAAGCAATAAAACAATTGCCCTATGTGCAAGCAGTCACCGTCGGGGTCCGTTACGAGAGCCAGAATTTTGGCACAGGCACATACGTGGTGAAATACGGGGGCCGAAAGGTAAAGAATACGATTCTCGAAGGTGATACGGCGGATTGGAAAAACGTTTATGACCTGGGGCTGACTGCCGGACGATGGTTTACCGACATTGACAACGAGCGTCACATGAACGTCATTGTATTGGGCGCGGACACAGCGAAAGAGCTTTTTCCAAACGGTGGTGCTCTTGGCAAGGACATCAATATTGAGGGAGAGATGTTTACAGTAATCGGAGTTGCCGAGCCACGAAAGGCGGCCTTCGGCGGTGGGAAAAATCCCGACGACAACTTGATCCTTTTTCCCCTTACAACTTTCCGGAAGTTACATCCGGAGCTGAAGTATTTTTGGATCAGTGTGAAGGCAACCTCACACGCTGATATGCCGAAGGCCATCGATGAAATCCGTGAACTGTTGCGTCGCCGCCGCAAAGTACCCCCAGAAAAGCCGGATAACTTTGCAGTGTTCACCCAGGATGCGCTATCCGATGTTTGGAAACAAATTTCCGGAGGGATCTTCGTTTTTATGTTCGCCGTTTCGAGCGTTGGACTGATTGTTGGCGGAGTCGGCGTGATGAATATCATGTTGGTTTCAGTCACGGAACGAACCCGCGAGATCGGCGTCCGCAAGGCGATTGGAGCTCGAAAGCAAGACATCCTCATGCAATTCACTCTTGAGGCCATTACTTTGACGGCCCTTGGTGGCGTCATCGGCATTTTGCTGGGCGCGGGAGTCACCTGGATAATTCCACTGATTTGGAAGTCGCTGCCTGCGCAAATGTCGGTATTTTGGGCCACCTTCGCATTGGTTTCTGCGGCTGCTGAAGGTTTACTGTTTGGCATCTATCCAGCTTGGAAAGCGGCCAATTTAGATCCCATCGAATCGCTCCGCTACGAATAATCCCGACGCATGCTTCACCACTTTACGAAAATCATCGAAATCGTTGCTCTAGTTGGAGCCGTTTCCGGGATTGGTTATAACGTGTTCTGCGTATGGAGTGCGTCGAGCTTTTTACGGGGCAGAAAGTTTTCAAATAGCACCCCCTCTGTGAACTCCATCCATCCGGTTTCAATCCTCAAGCCGCTGAAAGGCACCGATCCTGAGATGTACGAAAGTTTCCGAAGTCATTGTTTGCAGGATTATCCCGAGTACGAAATTATTTTCGGAGTCAGTGACCTCAATGATCCGGCGATCGCAGTTGTTGACAGGCTCAGAGCAGAGTTTCCGCAGCAGCAGATAA
>JBOGLB010000026.1:0-11443 GCA_050745965.1 Terriglobales bacterium
TGCTTTCGTGGCCGCTGGTAGATTTGGGCAAAACCGAATCCACCAATTTGTAGTAGCTGTAACGCGGTCCGGTGCCTATAGACCACATGCCCGCGCCTTGTGAAAGCTGGTGTCGCAAGCCTTCCATAGCGAACTGCGCATAGGACATTCCGAGCGCCGGATCAAATTCGCCGGTGTTAAGCCTCACGGTGTAATTTTCATCAGGGCAGGTATTCACGCCAAATCCACAAACATTGCCTATGTACAACTTCTTCGCCTGCCATGGCAGAAGACCTTCGCTGATTTGCTCGGGAAAGCGTTTGGGATAAGCAGCGGCGCGGAACGCTTCTTTGGTCAAAATCGCCGATGCCTGGTGGTGCCCGTGTCCGTCGCGCTGCGTGCCGCTGAAGCGCGCAATCAGCACGTCGGGCCGGAACGTCCGTATCACCCGCACAATATCGCCAAGCGCGATGTCATGTCCTCCCCATTTCTGGAACGTTTCTTCGGGAGTTTTTGAGAATCCAAAGTCTGCGACGCGCGTAAATCTTTGTTGCACTCCGTAATAGCGATCCGCGGCCAGCACTTCCAACGTTCGCAGAACTCCAAGTACGTCGAAGAGATTGCTGCCGACACGGTTCTGTCCACCCTCGCCGCGATTAAGCGTTAGCAGTGTAGTTGAGACGCCTTTCCCTCGCGATTCGAGCGTCAGCATTCCGCCATCTTCATCATCTGGATGGGCATCTATTTGCAGCAGGCGCGCGGTTGTGTGCAACCGCACGAGCATCTCCTTGAGACCGGCCGCGCCTGTATCTTCCGGAAGCGCAATGTCCGGAGGGGCTAGCGGGACAAGAGCCTTTTGCTGAATTGATTGGGTTGGACTGGTCTGGGCTCTAGCTTTATCCGGGGCTGACGACCCGACCAATACGACCAAACAGAAACTTGCCAGCAAGGCTTTCTGATATTGTCGCTGGAAAGGTTTGCAGCAAGCAGCTTTCGACCAGATGGAGCGGATGTAATTTCGAATCGGAAGAACCAAGGTTCGGATATGTTAGGCCGCAGGTCCGCTCAGGTCAAATTTAGGCGGGGATGGTGTAAGACGAGGCCAAAATGCTAATCGTAATTGGGTGGTTAACAATGTCAATAGTTACAAATGCCGGTTTACATCAGTAGAACTGCATAATACTAAGGCGAGGCCGCCGATACGTGACTGACCGGGTCGTTCTTTATGCTGAAGAAAGTCAAATGCGGGGGACAAGAGTGTCCGACCCATACGATCTAAGTCGAGACCTGGATTTTCCTTGCTTCCCAGAATAAATAAACAATCAGCAGGATCATTACCGGTTCGATGGGAGCCTTATAGCGGGGAAAAGGATTGACAAGGTAATACGGCAGCGGATAGATCAGCAAAAAGCACGCCAGCAGAAACGTTCCGCATTTGCGGTTGCGGATGGTCAACCAAAGTCCCGCGAACGCGAGAACAGCGCCGAGTAGGAATGCAGTATGGCGCGCGAATCCCAGATCGTAGCCGTTGGGAGTGATAGTGAGTGATGGAGGTGCGGCCCAGAAATAAAACACTCGTTCCAGCGTGAATCCGATAAATTTGCCGGGATGTTCACGCAAGAACTGCTGAAATTGTTCATGTTTCTGATCCATGAAGCGAAGTTCGCCGAGTCGCTGAAATTCATGCATGGCGGCGGAGTCGTTGGCGGGATGTTCATTTCGAGTCCACAAGCCTCCGGACTGGTCATTGTTGGCCATATGTAATTCCAAAGGCATGTTGTCGCGGACAAAAATGAATTTGTCGAAGACGATGTAGTTGCGGACGATCCACGGACTGACGACCGCCATTGCAACGACTACGCAGAGTGCGGAGCCATAAAGTTGCCTGACATTCAGGCGCGAGCGATAAGGAATCCACAGCAGGCAAAATGGAAGCATGCTAAATACGGCGGTATTGGTCAAAATGATCAAACCCCAGAGCGCGCCGAAAATCGCCCATATGCGCAGGCTCGGCGGTTTCTCGCCCATGCGTAATGTCAGGAGCAAGGCGGCGCTCAACAGAAATGTGGTGAAGCTAGTTTCCCAGACGACTCGAACGGGCCAATACATTACGTAAGGAAAAAGTGCCCATGCCCAGGCTGCGGCGCGAGCAATGGCAGTTCCATAGATATGCTGCCCGATGTCGTAGATTGTGAGGCAAGTTAGCGCGGCAAAGACGCTGTTGAAGGTAAGGATTACAAACGCGGAAGCAGCGCTATAAATGCCGAACAGCTTAAAGACCCCGGCCAATATATATGGATAAATCGGTGGTTCCCACGCGCTGGGGCCGGTCGGCAAATCGGTAGGCGAACTGAATCCCTGTCCCATCGCGAGTGAACGGGCAATACGGCCCATTTCCCATCCAAATTGAAAGTGATCCCGCCGTGGGGTAATGCGCCAGGTATGACCAACGATGATGACAGCCATCCTTAGTAAGAATGCGGTGAGCACAATAACAAGCAAGAAGCGCGGCGAGTCAGGTGTCACTTGTGCAGCGAGGGTTGGGGTTTTAGAGACCGCGCCCGAGGTGTCGTCGTGGCGATCCGCCATGGCGCCAGACTAGCACAAGGATTGAAGCGTCCTAGATTTCAATCGGGGGATAACTATTTGCGAATTAGTTCAGAAGAGAGCAGTTGCGCTTTCAGGGCCAGATTTTGAGCGCTTTGCAGATCGCCAGAATCTTCGGCAGCCTTGGCTTGCTGCATGTAGCCGCGGATTTCCGTCAAGGTGTCCTGCTGACTGGAGCTCAGTTGGCGGCCAGAAAGTTTTTGAAGATTGGCCTGGGTTGTTGCGAGCAAGCTGGCGGTGTTTTGACGCTCGTGGGTCGCCTGCTCCGGCGATGCGGTGGTTGAGAACTGTTCGGAGGGGTCGGTGGTGCTGCCGTTGCGTATGACAACTTTCTGTGGTTTCGGATGTGGCTTCCTGGGCGTCCTTTTCTTGTGCGCTGAGGATGCCGGCGCCCTTTTCTTTGTCGCGGATGGTGGCGTCGGCTGTTGGGAACCTGGCTGAGAAGCAGAAGCAGGAGACGCAACCGGCGCGGAAGTCCTGGCAGGAGATGCATTCTGTTCCAAGGTCGGCGACGCGCTTTGGGATAACGTGACCAGCGTGTCCGAGTAATGGTTCTGTACTTCATATCTCGAACGAGGAAGGTTGGCAGCCTGCTGCAAGGCGCTCGACAAGGTTGTGAGTTGCAAACAGATCGTTAGTATTGAGGCCAGATACATACTTTGTCGTTCTTCAAGCGGTACACGGCTACGCCGTGCAGCTAAGCGGGGTGAGCTTGCTGCGATTGCGCGTTATCTTCTTGCTGTGAATTCGCCGCCGAAGCGATCAGGGGCAGCCGAAGGGTGAAAGTTGTTCCCCGGCCTGCGACCGACTCGAACTCCACCGAACCGTAATGCCACTGCATAATCTGATAAGTCTGGGCCAGGCCGATGCCACTGCCAGTTTTCTTGGTTGTGAAATACAGTTCGAACATCTTCTCCTGCACTTCGGGGGGGATGCCGGTGCCTTCATCTTGAATGTCAGTAACCACCATGTCATCCTCACGCCTCGCGGAGACGGTGAGGGTCCCCCCTTGAGGCATCGCCTGCATGCCGTTCAGGATCACATTCAAGATCGCTTGCTTCATAAAATCACAGTCAACCTTAACCGTGAGGGGCTCGGCGGCAATTTCCCGGGCAATTTTCACACCGTGTTGTTCTGCGTCCGGGGCAGCCAACACCGCGACGTCTTCGAGCAACCGGCGCAGATCAAGCTCTTCGGGATGCAGGTCGCGCGGCCGGGTGAAGTCAACGAGAACCTGTACCACGCGATCGAGCCGATGAATCTCGCTGCCAATAATATCCATGTGGCGACGAGTATCAGGATCCACCTGCTTCAATTTGTTTTGCAGCAACTGGAGGTGCAGGACGATTGCGTTGATGGGATTTTTAACTTCATGGGCCACGCCTCGAGTCAGCCTTCCGCTGGCAGACAATCGCCTGGAGGTTTCAATTTCGTCCTCGATACGGCGTGCAGACTCGGCATCGCGCATGGTAAGCAATGCTCCGATTTGCGTGCCTCGCTCTTGAATAAAATCCAGCGAAACCTGTGCCCGTTTTCCATTAGGAGATTCGATCTCTCTTTGCTCGAAAGGATGGCGGAGCCGGAAAGCGTCGAGCACCAGCGAACCGAGCGCAGAGTCGGAGGAGAAAATTTCTTTGACGGGACGTCCCAGCAATTCGCGCCGGGGGCGTCCGAGGAACCGTTCGACAGAGGCGCTCACCAGAACCACGTTGGAATCACGGGTGAATAGCATGAGGCCATCCTGCAAATTCCCCATAATCTGATCAACGTTGCCCTTCAAGGCCGAGAAAATCTCTCTTGCATCTCGCATCTGACGCCCGAGGTGCGCGATCTTCAAAGTCACAAGGCCATACTCATCCTGTCCCGCTGATCCTTCGGCAACTTCATCCGGATTTCCCGCCGAAACGCTATCCAGGGTACGGCTGATCCGCTCAAGGGGCCCCAACGCCAATCGCGAAAGGGCAGACGCAAATAGCAAGGACAACAGTATCGTGATCGCCCCCAGGATCGTGGCGTGCTGCAAGACCGGTGTCAACTCGTTCCTTAAAAATACGGTGGATACTCCAAGGCGAACGCTGCCAAAGGCAACTCCATTGAGCAACAATGGGGTTCGAACGTCATATTCCTCGGGTCCGCTATACAACAAGCGAAGCTTGCGCCGGAAACTGGAATCCACAAGTCCGGAAAAATCAGGGCGATCGGTGACGTGCTTTCCGACCAGTTCGGGCCTGGTGTGAAGAATTACTTTTCCGTTGGCATCCACGACGGACGCGTCCTGGATTGTGGGCCAATTCTTGATGACGGATTCAAGCAACGCATTGAGATCGCGATCTGTGCCAAGGTAATAAGCGATAGCTGCACGTACGGCGGCTGCATTATTGGTGTCAACCTTGGTGCTGGTCAGATCTGGAACCGCGTTGTTCGCAACATAAGCTAACTGGGAACTCAAATAAGAAGCCGTTAGGCGGGAAGTTGTAATGCTCTGCTGCAACAACTGCGAGACGTACATATACGAGAATGCGGTGACCAGCACGGCTACCATAAAAGTAACCGTAAGAATGATTTGGGTTCTTCGAAGCATTCTTATTCACCGGGGAATCGCATTGCGCCGTCCAAAAATAGGCGATTTGACTAAGGTTCCGCTGTTTCTTCCTTCCCCAGTACCTCTCCGCCTGCGCTGCCGTACTCCTTTAGCTTGTTATGGAGAGTTTTAAGGCTGATTTCAAGAATCTCGGCGGCCCTGGTCTTGTTATTGTGAGTTGACTCGAGAGTTTTAAGGATAAGTAGCCTCTCCGCCTCGCCGACAGTCGTACCAATGCCCAAATGAATCGCGTCAGGATCGTGGGTCGGAGTTCGAGTGGTAGTTTGGCCGAAACCGGGCGGCAGATGCCTGGTTTCAATCACAGGGCCATCGCACACGATAACCGCTCGCTCCAAAGTGTTACGCAGCTCGCGAACATTTCCTGGCCATGAGTAATTGCGAAATAAGTTCAACACGGCCTCACTTACCGCAGCGACTTTCCGTCCGTGCTTGGTATTCACTTCGGCGAGCAAATTTTGCAATAGCTCCGGAACATCTTCCTTATGATCCTTCAGTGGCGGCATGTGAATGTTGAAAACATTGAGCCGGTAATAAAGATCATTGCGTAGTTGGCCGGTGGCTACGGCATCCTCAGGCACCTTGTTGGTGGCGGCAAGGACTCGAACATCTACCGTTGTCTCAACTTTGCTTCCCAACCGGCGGAGTTTGCGGTCTTCGAGCACACGCAGAAGCTTGGCTTGGGTGGCGACAGGCATCTCGCCGATTTCGTCCAGCAGCAGGGTTCCGCCTTCGGCGAGTTCGAAACATCCGGTGCGGCGCTCAAGGGCCCCCGTGAACGCACCTTTCTCGTGGCCAAAAATTTCGCTTTCAATAAGCGTTTCAGGAATGGCGGCGCAGTTGATCGGAAGGAAGGGTTTGCCACGACGGGGGCTGAGGTCGTGGATGGTGCGGGCGACGAGTTCCTTTCCAGTTCCGCTTGCGCCGGTGATCAGGACCGATGCGGTGCTGGGCGCGACCATCTCAATCAGGCGAAAGATTTCCTGCATTTTCTTCGATGGTCCTACCAGGGATCCGAGCGATCCAGCATCACGCAGTTTGCGACGGGTTACTTCAAGCTCAATCCGTGTGCCCAATAACTCGGCGGCATTTTGCAGGATGGTGCGCAGGCGGTCGGTATCAATCGGCTTGGTAATATAGTCGTAAGCTCCCATCCGCATGGCTTGTACGGCTGTGTCAATTGTGCCTTGCGCAGTTACGACAATGAACGCGATCGCATTACCACTCGGGGAAACACGCTCGAGCAATTCCAAGCCGCCCATGTGGGGCATCTTCATGTCGGTGACGACAATCGAGGGACCCCATTGGGAAATCTGTTCAAGGGCTTCTAGACCGTCGGGGGCCGTTTCAACACGGTAGCCCCAGGCCGAAACCAGTTCGGCGAGACCGGTTCGTTCATTCTCCTCATCCTCTGCTATCAGTACTTTTAGCTGGGCCATGGCCGGAATTATCATTATTGAGGATGGTGCGCTTTGCTGCAACACCCTGCCGGGTTTTTACTGATACAGTCTTGCATACATATCAAACTGAGATTTTCAGATAAGAGTTTAAAATGTTCCGCTATAGACAAAGTGAGACTACTATCTAGGCAACCCTATAAGAAGAAGTTGCGTCGGATACTGGACTTTTGCCATCATTATCTTCTACGTAAAGAGATTTATTTTTAGCAAGGGGCCCCTTGAATCGTTTCATCGGAGGAGATAAATGTTAGCTCGTGGGATTACACGCAGTCAGCTTTTTGCGTTCGGCATTTTGCTCGTCGCGGTCTTGATGTCTATTAGCGCTCTGGCGCAGAACGACGCTACGCCGAAGACGCAGGTCTTTATCGGGTATCAATGGCTGAACCCCGGTGGCAACGTGCCTGCTGCGGGTCAACCTTTCAATTTTCCAATTTCCGTGGAAGTTCCGTCCATGCCTTATGGCTTGGGACTTGCTTATACCTATAACTTCGCCCCCCACTTCGGAATGGAGGGGGACTACGGCTTGAACTGGAATAATGGTTACCGCGAGCAGACAGTCTCAGCGGGGCCGCGCGTGCAGTTTGGGGCTGAAGGAGTCACGGCTTTCATGCACACGCTATTAAGCTGGAACCGCCTCGACGTGCCGGGCTTGTCTGCCAATAATGGTCTCGGCTCAGTTCTCGGCGGCGGGATGGACTTAAACCTTACCCGGCGGTTTTCTTATCGTTTGTTTGAAGCCGACTATGTGTGGGGTCATCACAGCTATACCAATATTGTGACGACCGACGCTCCGGGCCTGGCACGGGTCGGTTTGAATGGTGTGCGGCTTCGCACCGGTCTCGTCTTTAATTTTGGCTACCCGGAGACTACCGCTCCTTCCGCCTCCTTGTCGGTGCAACCAACCGAGGTTATGGTTGGTGAGCCGGTGACTGCAACCGCCACCGGAACTAACTTCGATCCTAAACACACGTTGAAGTACGAGTGGAGCAGCACTTGCGGAAAAATAACCGGCAATGACACGACCGCCTCGATTGACACGAATGGAGCACCGGCGGGTACATGCACAGTGACCGTTCACATCACGGATCCAAAGAGGAAGAAGAACGGTGAGGCCACTGCTACGGCTACTTTCAACGTTAAGGAGCCGCCCAAGAATCCTCCGACGGCGTCATGCTCGGCAAATCCAACCAGCCTCCAAGCAGGGGGTACCGTAAATATTTCCTGCACCTGCACCAGCCCGGACAATGTTCCAGTGAGCATGAGCGGCTGGACAGCCACGGGCGGCACCATAACCGGAAACGGCAATAACGCGACGCTTGATACCACAGGCGCTACGCCGGGTATCGTCACGATTAATGCGACCTGCTCGGATCAGCGCGGCCTCAGCACGCCGACCTCAACCCAGGTCACCATTGAAGCTCCGCCACCACCCCCGCCTGCGGCGCCGGCAGAGGCGAGCAAACTAAGTCAGTGTGATTTCCCGAACCCGGTCAAGCCTTGGCGTGTGGATAACACTTGCAAGGCAATTCTGGACGACGTAGCCCAGCGGCTACAGCACGATCCGGATTCGAAGCTGGTGATCGTCGGCAATGCCGAACCCACTGAGAGACGCAGGAACCTGGCAGCGGAACGCGCTGTGAACTCCAAAGCGTATCTCTCGGGCGGCGAAGCCAAGCAAGGCATTGACCCAAGCCGTATCGAGGTCAGAACTGGAAGCGGCGGAAGCAAGACGGCCGAGTATTGGATCGTGCCGGCGGGCGCTACCTTTTCCGGCGAGGGGACCGAGACGGTGAATGAATCGAAGGTCAAGGCTATCCCGGACCATCCACACGTAGCGGCGAAGAAAGCGAAAAAGGCCGCGCAGTAAATTACGGGCCGACCGGACACAACACAACAACCGGTCGGCCTTATTTTCTCGATAGCGGAACTTGCCCTATCGTAACTTGATCCACACCCTTCCAGCTGTCACTCTGTGCCCCGACAGCGTTATATTTGTGTTCAAGGGGAAATCCATCCATGCGGTGTTCATCTGTGCTTCTGCCTTCTCGTAAGTTACTAATTCTGTTAGTTGCCACCCTTCTGTGCGGCACGGCGCTCTGGGCAAGCCAATGGGCTGTCCTGGGCCCGGACGGTGGTGACGCCAGAAGCCTCAGCTACGATCCGCACAATCCTGACCGAATTTTCCTCGGCAATAGCACGGGTACCTTATTCATCTCGGAAGACGCTGGCCATAGCTGGGCAAGATTCGCACATCTTGGGGACGGGGACGATTATGTACTGGATCACGTCGTCATCAGCAGCCAGGATTCAAACACCATGTTCGTTGCAGCCTGGAGCGTCCAGGACCAACGCGCCGGCGATGTGTTCCGTTCGATGGATGGTGGAAAGACATGGCAGACCTTGCCTGCAATGCATGGCAAGTCGGTGCGTGCGTTCGCAATTTCAGCATCGGATCCGCAAACATTGGTCGCAGGCGCACTGGATGGAGTGTTTCGCAGCGTGAATGGCGGTGAAACCTGGCAGAAGATTTCGCCACCCGGCGATGAAATCAAGAACGTTGAATCCCTAGCCATTGATCCCCAGGACCCGAAAGTGGTTTACGCGGGCACATGGCACTTGGCGTGGAAGACTGCTGATGGGGGCGCAAACTGGGAACACATTAATAAAGATAAAGGCCTGATAGATGACTCAGATGTTTTCTCGGTAATTGTTGACAAGTCAAACTCCTCAATCGTTTTCGCCAGCGCGTGCTCTGGGATATACAAGAGTGAGAACGCGGGCGAACAATTCCATAAAATCCAGGGCATTCCGTTTACCGCTCGCCGAACTCGTGTACTAAAACAGGATCCGAGTAATCCTGAAATTGTTTACGCGGGCACTACCGAAGGATTATGGAAGACCACTGATCTTGGGAAAAGCTGGAAGCGGATGAGCGATCCCGAAGTCGTGGTGAATGACGTTTTGATTGATCCCCGAAACTCGGAGCGAGTGCTTCTGGCGACGGATCGCGGCGGGGTGCTGGCAAGCAATAACGGTGTGCGGACGCTGGCTGCCTCCAATCACGGCTATGCCCACCGCTACGTGAGTTCAATCATTTCTGACAGGCACGATCCCAATACTCTTGTTGTGGGGCTTGTGAATGACCGGGAATTAGGCGGAGTTTTTGTTACCCACGATCGCGGAGAGAATTGGATACAAAAGAGCGCCGGCCTCGGTGGGCGAGATGTGTTTACGCTGAAACAGGTATCGGGCGGCGAGCTCGTCGCTGGAACTAATCGGGGTATTTTCCTGCTGCCGGCGAATGGTAGTTTGTGGCATCCCATTAACGCCGTAATCAATGAGAAGACTTTGTTCAGGACAGCGAAAAAGGGAACGAGAAAGACCTCGATGGCTCAGAAGGTAATTACTCGTTCGGCCCTGGATGCGCGCGTGAATGACATTGAAATCGCACCCAGACGCTGGATGGCGGCAACGTCGGTGGGCCTCTTCACTTCCGCGAATCAGGGAAAGAGTTGGAGTGGTGGTCCAGTGATGGGGAATAAAGACCTGGTCTCGGTGAGAAGCAATGGCACTCTCGTGGTTGCGGCTACACGCTCTTCCGTTTTGTTCTCCGCGGATAGCGGCGTGGCGTGGAGAGCCGCGAAGCTGCCTTCGTACGTCACTGATATACGGGAACTGGCAATCACGCCTGACCAGCAGATTCTGATTGCGTCAAGGGAAGGCGCGTTTCGCAGTTCGGATTCCGGCCTCTCCTGGCAGCGTAGCTATAACGGCCTGCCCGATGCCAATATTAGCTCGATTACTTACGACGATTCGGGCAACAGGCTATTGGCAACCAGCACTGCCACGGGCGTTATCTTCGAAAGCGAGGATGGCGGCCGCAACTGGCATCGCGGGCCTGACGCTGGCTACCCGTTGCACAGCGTCGAGGTCGTCAAGGGTCGTTTCATAGCCGCTACGCCGTTTGATGGCGTGGTCCTGCAACCTATCAACGAAACTAATGCGGCAAGCTTAAACTAACCTCCCTTTTCGGCTTGGGCCTCTATGTATTTTTATAGGGGCCCGTAGCCGACCAGCCTACCCAGCTATAATTTCAAACGTCTAACAATATAGAGGACAGGCGGGCTCTGCTCATTTGTTCGGCACACGTGGGGGCAGCCGACCTCGGCTGCCCAGCGGAGCGATGCTCCGCCAGTTTATTTTCTAATCGGACTGAAGGAAGGCCCGCAGGTTCCAAAACATAGCGTGGAGGAAAAATGGTCCCGGTTCGTATGAGTCGTTTTCTGGCTTTTTTCGTGATTATGCTGACTATGGCCGTCGCTGCGCACGGCGCCGACACAAACACTGTGGCGGTTCGCGAACAGCAATTCAAGCAACTACTGGCTGACGAGTGGAATTATGAAATGCGCGAAGCCCCGGAGCGTGCGACTTCGGTTGGCGATTATCGCTATAACGACCGCTTCAGCGACATTTCTCTCGCCCATGTGCAGCAGCAGAAAAAAGACACAGAGAACTGGCTGACGCGGTTCGAAGCGGTGAACACCGACGGATTCACCGAGCAGGAAAAGCTGAGCGAAACCATGATGGTGCGCGGGCTGAAAGAGAACATCGAAGACATAGACTTCAAGAACTACGAGATGCCGGTGGACCAGATGAATGGATGGCAATTGCAATTAGCCCAGCTTGTTGCGGATATTCCATTCGACTCGACGAAACATTATCAAGATTATATTGCGCGACTCCATCGTGTGCCAGTCTTGATTGACCAGATGATCGAATTGATGCGGCAGGGTGAGAA
>JBOGLB010000027.1:0-12315 GCA_050745965.1 Terriglobales bacterium
CTCGAACGTTATTGCGTTGGGAACCCGGTTGACCGTCTGTTATGATCAGCCAATTCTTAGAGCGTCTCGGCCTGTAATAGATTTCTACGCATTGACTTTGCTTGGGAGAAGAAAGTGCCTAGCCAAAAGCAACTGAAGTGGTCTGAACTGAAGGTCGGCCTAACGGTTCTGATTGCCAGCATTACTCTCGGAGTCCTGATTCTTCTGATGACTGGCACCGGCGGCTTCTTCACTAAGAAGATCGTTCTTAGATCCTATTTTGACAATGCTGGCGGCTTGCGCGAAGGGGCGCCCGTCCGCCTCCAGGGAGTTGATATCGGAAGTGTCAGCGGCATACGCATCGTGTCAGATCCCGATAAGCGGCTTACCCCGGTCGAAATCACCATGAAGGTGCGCACTGTTTATCGCAACAACCTTCACAGTGATTCCGTAACCGCCCTGGCAACTGCGGGAGTTTTAGGGGAAACCTATATTGACATCAACAGCGCCCTCGCCAGAGGCCCGCTGGCAAAAAATGGGGATGTACTTTCCACCCGCGATACACCGGACGTTCAGGATGTTGTCCGCGCCAGCCAGGGCACGCTCCAGAACATGGACGCTCTTTTAAAACGCCTGGACCGCATCGTCGCATTCGTCGAAAGCGGGCAGGGCTCAATCGGAAAAGCGATCTACGATCCCAGTCTCTACAACCGCATCAACACCACCGTAGCCCAGTTTCAGGGCGTTGTGAATCAGTTGAGCGCGGGCAATGGAACTCTAGGCAAGCTCTTCTACGACGACCAGTTATATCGAAAAGCGACAGAAGCGGTTAATAACGTGGACTCAATCATCGCCGACCTGAACGCCGGGAAGGGCACAGCGGGAAAATTGCTCAAAGATCCATCCGCCTATAACAATCTCAATGACAGCATCGCCAACGTCAAAAAGCTTACCGATGATATGAACGCGGGCAAGGGCGCGCTCGGTACACTGGCGAAGGATCAGGAATTCGCCAACAAGCTAAAGGACGCAATAGCAAAGCTGTCAGACCTTACTGATCGCATGGATGCAGGGGAAGGTACGGTAGGCAAGCTTATGCGAGATCCTTCACTCTTTAATCATTCAGACCAAATGGTTTTAGAAACGCGCGAATTGATCAAAGCAATGCGGCAGAATCCGAAGAAGTATCTAACCATCCACGTGAAAATATTCTAGCGCGAGTTTCTTAAATCACCGCAATTCGGCTTGTCTGCAACACCGGCAATTCTACAAAGTCACCGCATTCCGATCGCTGAAACAATCTGACCCGCGCTGCGTTCCGCCGCTTCTCGCAGCAGGCGTTTCAGGCGCGCACCCGCAATCTTTCTCGCACGAATAATTTTGCGCACACATACCGCGTAGATGAACCAAAGCAAAGTCACAGCCACTACCAGCAAAAGAGCGAGACTCCAGATATTGGCAATGCTTCTTAACAGGCTGATCATTCATTTGTCCAGGCACTGGTCGAGCGGTTAGTCACGCGGCGATTTCTTCGCAAATGCGCATATCTTGGCGGAGCACTCTACGCTTTAGCTTCAATGCCTAAAGACTCTGCAATTGCGTCGGCAATTCGCTGGGTAAGTACATTCATCTTCTCTTCAGATTCTGCTTCAACCATTACTCGCGCCAAAGTCTCTGTTCCCGAATAGCGCACCACGACCCGTCCATTGCCGTTTAATTCCTGTTCGACGGAATGAATAGCGCGCTGAATTTGCAGAATCTCGCCGAACGGAACCTTTTCTCGCACTCGTATATTTCGAATTGTCTGCGGAAAGGTCTTTAAATCACTGGTTAGCCGCGACAGTGATTGCCGGCTTCGCACCATAATCTCCATGACCCTCAGTGCCGTCAGCAATCCATCTCCCGTGGTCGCTTCGCCGTCGCGAAAAATTATGTGTCCGGATTGTTCCCCGCCCAAAATCGCCCCGGTCTTAAGCATCTCTTCCAGCACATATTTGTCGCCAACGTTGGCACGCAGCATGCGGATCCCGGATGAGCGGAGCGCAATCTCAAGGCCCATATTCGACATGGTCGTAGCCACCACGGTTGAGCCTGGTAAAACGTTTCTGGAGTGCATATCTCGCGCGGCCAACAGCAAAATTCCATCGCCGTTCACCACGCGGCCGCGTTCATCGCTAAAGAGCGCCAGGTCCGCGTCCCCATCGAAAGTAATTCCGAGGTCAAACGAGCCATCGCTCTCGGCGACAGCAGCCGCGATCCTTTGCGGATAAAGTGCGCCACAGCCATCATTAATATTCCTGCCGTCAGGATTGGCGCTTAGAAATGTTGCTCTTATACCGCGGGCCGCGAACATTTCCGGAGCCTCTGCGGTTGCGGCGCCATTCGCGCAATCCACGAGCACTTTCAGACTGCTCAAGTCTGTATTGACGTTCTTCGCCAACCAACCAATGTAAGCGCGACGCAGGTTGGATTCCCCGGGCAACGTCGGGATGATTTCGGCGGCAGGTTCAGAGCGCGATTTCGAATCCTGCACCAGCGAAAAAATCTCGCGCTCAATGGCGAGTTCCTCGGCGTCCGGCAATTTGAATCCGTCGCCGGAGAAAATTTTGATTCCATTGTCCGTCCAGGGATTATGAGACGCGGAAATGACCACGCCGGCGTTGTACCTTCCGGAACGGGCCAGATAAGCGATTCCAGGAGTGGTTATGACCCCCGCGCTATGAACTTCGACCCCGGTGGATCTCAAGCCAAGAGCGATCCGGTCCGCAATCCATCCGCTTGACTCTCGGGTATCTTGCCCAATCACTACTCTGGCAAACGAGGTTCGTCCGGTCAGATCGTGACCTAGGGCGCGGCCGATGAGGTATGTACATTCCGGCGTAAGAGGAAACTCCCCGGCTAGGCCGCGGATTCCGTCGGTTCCGAAAAGTTGTCTTGTCTGCGTGGGCGTGCTGCCGATTGTCAATTGCTACCATCCTTGGCACGCTCTTTCTCGACGAACACCGTCACCTGCACCGGTTGAGGATAAGTAACCTGAATCAAGGGGTCAGATACATAGGCATGTCTCTCGACGGTGATGCGGTCCATAACTCCGCTCACGTCAATCGGATCCGTGATCGCCGAAACCACCGCTTCGACGTGCTTGCGGGGGCCGCTTATACCGACGTTCAAAGGGCTGGTCACAATGCGCCCAATACCATATCCCTGCGCAAAAGTTCCAATCACCCGTGGTCGCACGTCAACCTGCTTCGTCATACGGATATCAAAACTCACATGAATCTGGCTCGGAACTACTTGTACCACTTCGAGGCCGCCCGGATGGTGGATTTGTTGCGCAGTAATGTCGAAGCTGTGATCGCCGGGCTTTTGTCCATCGAGCTCGATCGCGGCATACACGTCGGCTGGTTGAAGCCGTCGTATGCTCTGCTCGGGACCGCGAAACCGAATCTGAACTCGTGGGATATTCTCCGAACTGATTTCAAGATTTTGTGGAATATTGTCGAACTCAAGTGGCACTTCGATTGCGACCACCGCCTGCGGATTCCGCGCCACCGCCAGCCACAGCACCACCGCAAAGCCCAGCGAGAGCAGCTTCAATCCTAGGTTGTGTGCCAGTCGGCCGCGAAGCGAACCTGCCATCAGCGTCCCACCTTCGGTTCCGAATCACTTTTCCGAACCCCATCTCGCTGAGAAACAACGTCCTCCGGCTCACTCAGGTCTTCACTTCCATCGTTGATTACCGTGGGCAACGTTGACTGCGGGACGTAGCGTCGCAGCAATCCCGCCAGACGTTCGCGCAATTCCTCCACTGATAAATCGCGCTCGATATTTCCCCCAACTGCAAGACTGATGCTGCCTGTCTCCTCCGACACGATTACTGCAATCGCATCGGTCTCTTCTGTCACTCCAATACCCGCGCGGTGCCGCGTGCCGAGTTGCGTGGATAAGACTGGGTTCATCGAAAGAGGCAGGAAACAAGCCGCCGCTGCAACCCGGTCCTTCTGCACGATTATGGCGCCATCATGAAGAGGCGCGCTCGGCCTAAAAATCGTGGCCAGCAAATCGTAGGAAATGTGCGCATCCAGGGGAACGCCGCTCTCAATATATGTACGTAGGCCGATTTCGCGTTCAATCACAATCAGTGCGCCAGTTTGATTTTGAGAAAATAGGTTTGCCGCCAGCACAATGTCATCATAGGCGTCGGCTTCGGAAGTCTGGACTCGGCTGAGTGTTAGCCTCCGTCCCATCCGGGTCAGGGCCTGCCGCAGTTCCGGAGCGAAAACCACTATCAGAGCAAACACCCCATATGGCAACAGCGTGCTTATCAACCAATTCAGGGTTGTAAGTTCACCGAGGCGCGAAAAATAAAACGCGAATCCTACGGCGGCAACGCCCACCAGCATCAGCGCGGCGCGTGTGCCTTGAATCAGCGCTAGGAACTCGTAAATAACCAACGCAACCAATAGGATGTCAATGATCGCGATCACTGACAGATGCGGCCAGGCGGCGGAGAAATGTGTCACCCAAGGCCCCTTTCGAAGGCTGGCTCAGTCTATTCGCAATTGTAATCTACGCTTCCAGCCCCGCGCGAGGATGGGGACGACCCTCATCACGGCGACCCCGAAGTCGTCTCTTTGACAATCGCTGTAAGCGTTCCTCGTGAGAGTCTTGCCGAAATTTCAGATCCGGGCTCCACGCCGGACGCATCCTTCAGCAGTTTTCCCGACGCGTCAAACACCAGGGCATATCCGCGATCCAGAATAGCCAACGGCGAAAGCGCTTCAATCTGCCGCGTAACCCGCTCCAGATGCGCTTTCTGCTGAAGCAGTTGATTGCGCGTAGCCGCGATCATGGCCGCTACATTGGAGTCCAACTCTTTGCGGATTCCCGCAAGCACGCGCCGAACATCGTAATGGCGCACCGCGCCCGCAGCCATTTCCCATCTGCGCCTGTTTTGTTCCAGTAGCCTGCGTTGAGACTTTTCCAGGCGAAACGTAAGATCGTCCAACTTTTGCTGGCGCTGGTTGATCAGGTCCATCATCCGCGCGAACGCGCCATGTTGCGCCAACTCAGTGAGCATTTGCCTGCCCATGAGCAACCGGTATCTCATGGCGCGAGAGAGACGCAAACCCAGTTCCGCCGAATGTTCCTCAATTTCTTGCCGTGATCGAATCACTAATTCCGCGGCGGCCGAAGGCGTTGGAGCGCGCAGATCGGCGACAAAATCAAGGATCGTGAAATCAGTCTCGTGCCCAATCGCCGAAATGACAGGGATTTCAGAAGACGCGACGGCGCGAGCCAACCCCTCATGGTTAAACGCCGCGAGATCTTCGGCCGAACCGCCTCCCCGCGCCACAATAATCACTTCCACTTTCCCCGCTTTATTGAAATACCGGATGCCCGCCATCACTTCCAAGGCCGCAGATTCTCCCCGCACCTGCGCTGGAAAAATCAAAATATTTGCCGTGTGATGACGGCGTTGCAAAATGTTCAGAATGTCGCGCAGAGCCGCTCCCTGCGGAGAAGTCACAACTCCGATCTGCCGGGGCAATGTTGGGATCGGCTTCTTACGTCCGGCGTCGAACAGTCCTTCCGCTTCCAGTTTCGCCTTGAGCTGCTCAAAGGCGATCTGAAGCGCGCCTGCTCCTTTGGGTTCAAGATATTCCGCCGAAATCTGCAACTGGCCGCGATCTTCATAGATGGTGATCCGGCCCCGCAGGACGACCTGCATTCCATTCTCAGGACGGAACCGCAGGAGTTTCGCTTGTGACCGGAACATCACGGCACTCAGTTGAGACGCCTGATCTTTCAATGTGAAATAAAGATGCCCAGAATCATGCGCCCGGAAATTTGAAATTTCGCCTTCTACCCAGGTGTCCCCATATTCGCGTTCGATATGAGTTCGAACGGCGGCCACCAGATCACGCACCGTCCACACCCGTCTGTCAGCAGGCCGGAAACTGAACCCAAGTTGATCGGCAAATGCCATCGGAAGAAGTTTAGCGCAGAAGGAGTTGACTCTCTCCCTTGTCATTCAGAACGGGCGCAGCCCGGAGGAATCTGTTTTCTGGTTAATGGCTTTTTTGAGATGGAAGAGAAGGCCAGCCCGCCTACTGTAATGGCACCCTTATTTTCTCTGGCTCGCGACTTGCGACTTCGAATGCCCTCAACCTAGGCGCAGCAAGAGCGTTCGCTGCGACGTGGCGTCGGAGGCAAATTACCCAACTCACGCTATTGCGGAGGCGCAGGCTCGGGTAAGTCTGTGACCTTTACGAGTTTGGTTTTCAGACTGAACTTTTGTTGAGGCGCCAGCTCTAACTCCGTTTCGAAAGTTTGATATCCGGGAAGTTTAATGGTGATTCTTCGTTTCCCTGGTGCGACCAGCAGGCTTTTTCCTACTCCGCCGAGCTCGCCAGCGTGTCCCACTAATAGACCGTCCACAAACACTGCGGCGCGGTCCGGATCGACTGACAATTTAATCTCTGCGGTGACGGAGGGCATTTGATACCGAAAATCTTTTTCTAGAGTCACTCTAACCAGTTGCTTTTCGGCGGGCTGTAGATTTACGGCCTGAGTGAAGTCTTTGTAGCCGTCGTGTTTCACCATGATCTCGTGCTTGCCCGGCAACAGTAGAACCTTTTTTGATCCCTTGAGTTCTTTGAGGTATCCGAGATATTGTCCATCAACCCATACACCAGAGTCCTGCTCAAGATTTGTGGCGCCTTCAAAGTCAACTTCACCCAATACTTTATTTTCGGCCCAGACGGTGGAGGTCACGAGAATGAGAAGGCTGAGAATTAGAAATGGCTGCCGCGCAATGTGGGCGATCAGTTTCACTGGTTTCTCCGGAGCTGTTTTTTTGAATAAGATGGATTCTACTCCGGTGATGAACGATCGGGGAAATGCCCGCGGATATAAAATTGCAATCAGAAAAATTATCAGGCTTGCTTGATGCCAGGTTGGAAGAACTGGTCGCCCACGCAGGCCAGAATGGGGCTAAGGCTAATAAGTGAAATGTGGGCATCCTACCGAGGCAGAGTTCTTAGTCGCTTTTTTGACCGTCATTGGTTCGCGATTACACTCATTGTCCTATGTCAGTCGGTGCAAATGTCTGTTTGCATCAAACGTCAACGCGTAATATGTGGGGGCTGAACACCGAGGCCATACACATGAACGGTTTCGGAGGCGCACTGTTCACAGCTATTTTGTTGGCCTTTCTAGCGGGTGTCTTCGCGCTGATTTACAAGGGCAGCCGCCCTCCCCAACCTGTTGCGGAATATCCAACCCCACAGAGAAAAGCTGTTGTGGCATCTCTCATCCCCGTTGTCTGCACTGCCATTCTGTATGCAACGTTTAGGGGCCTTGATCTGTACTTGCGGGACCACCTCACGGTGCCAAGGCTGCCAGCGATCCTCATTATTGTGATGGGCGTGGTCGCTCCTTGGTGTATGGGTATCTACTCCGCTTATCGGGCTGCTCGGGCAGCAAACAAGATATTGAGGGCAATTGGCTCAATGGAGGTACTTATCTTCCTGCTTGCAGCCGCAGTACCCTTAATAGCTCGTGGTTGAGGTAACACCGCTATTTCACTCGGGGACAGTCTCAGTTGGTGTAAGTGCTCAAGAAGCCGACTACCCAGAAACATCAACGCTATCTCTTGCTTTCGCTCTGTGCGACCCGCGCCTTCACCAATTTCTTAATCAGTGAAGTCGGCACCGACCGATTTATTGGAAAGTGAATCGTACCCTTGGATGTGGAGAAGCCTGCGAGTTCCCCATTAAAGGCTTCGATAACCGAGGCAGTGGGAAATAAACTGCAATGGCCCGAAAACGCCGCGAACCATACCAGGACTTTTTTGTGTTTAAATGCGGGCATTCGATAGCTGATGACCTCTACCGCCTCCTTCGGGACCGCGGACCTGATCGCGGCGCGCACCTTATTCGAGGCAGTAGAAGCAGGTTCCGGGACACGCGCCATGTATTCATCAACATTCTTCGGAGCAACTTTAGCTTTCGCCGCCGAAGTGCGACCCTTGGACTTAACTTTTTTCACGCTGGACATGCTACAAGGATTGTTATTTAGAGTCTATATTTCAGAGGCAAGATTGCCTCCGCGACTAGCACGAGAAAGGCGGAGCCGCCATGCGTCGGCAAAAAAAGCAGATTCCTCCGGGCTGAGCCCGTTCGGAATGACAAAATTAAAACAGGAAGCCGAAATAGCGCGCGATGGTGCGGTGCGGACGGTACGATGCGATCCTAGAAAAGCCGTTCGTGCTGCCGCAGATTCCCAAATGACCCTATATTTGCCAGCGCAAACGTGAAGCGATACTGATTCTCGTTGCGCACCGACCCTAAGGCAAAGCGGCGATATTCGAGATCAACTCCGCAACAATCCCAGTTGTACGCGGTTTGTATGGACCCATATTGCATTGCATTGAGATTGGCGTCATACCCAATGTTCATGGCTCCGCTAAAACCCCGTTTTCCGAGATGGCCGTAACCCAACACGACGCGAAACTGGTTAAACGATTGTTCGGAAGAAGGGAAGGCCGTGGTAGCCGGAGGAATATTGATCTGCGAAACCTGGATTCCGCTGGCTGCTTGCAGAAACGCGTCGCCGCCGCCGACGGTAAACTGCCCGAATCGGAAATTCAGCAGAGCGGTACTCGTATTGATGCGATGCTGCTTGAGATCGTAATCAATATCCCATTCGACGTCCGTATGGTCGCTGTTCTGCACGCGGAGCCGTGAGATTATTGGCGAAAGATGCCTAGGTTCCGTCAGAAAAGCGATACCGGTCAAATCGAGAGTAGTGCTCAAAACGTTGGGACGTCCCGGTATCAGTGCTCCTCCAAAAGTTGGATCTAGAAAATATTTTTGCGCAAGCTCCCAAGTAACAACCTCCCGCGTCTGCTGTTCGGGCTGGCAGGGCGGCGTCTCGGATTGTTTCCCACGTTCCCACGGAACTGAACTCGAGGTCACAGGCCCTCCAACCATCAGCGCCGGCATCCCTTCGCTTTCGCAATCCTGCTGGGTTGTCTTCGACTTCGCGTACAAACGATTGACCACCGAATACTCAACTTCGTTCGTGTCGCTTAACACGTCCCTTTCGTCGAAGCGAACAATGCTCGAGAAGTTATTTACGCCGGTGACGTAGTTGTAAACTACGCGCGGTTCGATGACATGCTTCCACTTACGGCCCAGGAATTCCTTGTCGAAAACACGCTCCAAGGATGGCGGTCTCAGCTCCACGGAACCCTCCAGAGCTTTACGGTCAATGACGCTTGATTTCGGAGTTCCAACTTCGCCCACCGGAAGAAGCTGCTCGGTATAAAGAGTATCCCGGATGGCGAAATCTGGATGAAGCGACCAGCCATGAAACTTTAGAGGGAGAGACAGATCCGGAGCGGCATCGAAGCGCCCCACCAGCGGCGCGGTGTGGAATGTTGGCTCGCTCCGCGAAAGCCCCTCGGCCGCACCGTCGTAGGACCAAAAAAACGGAGACTTCCCAATTTGATGATCAACGCTCGAAAGTTCCAACCCGGGCGCATGAAGAATCGTGATCAAATCCCCCGGATTGGTGCTCTCAAAATTTTGATAGCGCTGCACCGAAACGTTATAGAAAAATCCTCTCGTTGTATTGGAAAGAAAAGCATCCGACTTAACTTCCGAATTAACCGCCTGGGTGAATATGTCATTAAACGCGAGGCGAAACACAAAAGAGCTCAGGTAATCAATGTTGGCAACGCCGCGAAAATTATGCGCAAAGGCGCTCTCGGCGTCGAGCTGGGCCTCCGTCCCACCCTGGTTCACGCCCTTCAGCCCACGATCAAACACGCTAAAGAAATTCAGATCCAGAAATGATGTGTCGGTGGGACGAGCCCGAAAAGTGCCCTGCGGCGCCCATCCGCGCGTAGAAAAATATTCCGTTCCCAGAGTTGCATCCATGCTGCGATTGATGGCCCAGAATACCGATTCCCCGAGGACATTGCCCTTAGTGGAAGACCGCCCAATATTGGGAACGAGAAAACCCGAATGCCTCGGGGAGCGCTCAATCGGATGCGTAGCAAACGGTAGGTAAAGAATTGGAACCCCGTCAATCCGAAACGTGCTGCGATAAATGCTCGCGTTTCCCCCAACTTCCACGACGACTTTGTGTGCGTAAAACTGCCATTTGGGGTGCGGCAATTCGCAAGTGGTTATTGTTCCGTCGTAAACGACATAGTGATCTGGACCCGTTTTCCTCACGGACTTCCCGCTGAAAACGAATGGAGTCGCCGAGGTAAGAATCAGGCGCGTTCCCTTCATGCGCATACCAATAGTCCCCTGCACATTTTCAAAACTTCCAACTTCAGACTGAAAGTTATACGTTCCCCGCCTGGCGCTGATATGTTCGTCATTCGGACCGCCGTCGAGCGTCACATGGCCGTCCACCGTGGCCTCTCCGGAATCGCGGTTATAAGTCATTTCATCGGCGTGCAGAATGAAAGTCCCGTAGTGAATCTGCGCCTCTCCGTGCAGCTTAATCACAGGACCATTCAGTTCCTGAGTGATCGCGCTCCAACTGACATCCTGATATGTGTGCGACTGGTCGTCCGAAAGATTTTGCGGAAGAATCGCTTGATCAGTCGCCCCGCGCAACTGGCTGGTAACTAATGGAGGATGCAGTAGTACATGACAAACGACGGCCGCCGTGATAAGGAATCGTAAGCGGGATTTCATTGCAAACGCACAAGCTTTTCGAATAAAAAAGAAGACACGATCTCGGTCTGGGATATCGGTGACCTTAGCATGTCACCAGCCTGGTGGCAAAACGCATACGCATCGAACTCTTGTCGCTTGCAAACCCCTGCAAATTGAAAAATATGAAATCCAGATTTGAACTCGACCGGACGACCGCAGGCCACACCTCAAAGGCGCAGGTCGTTCGTGATTTCGCACCTTCGCAATCAATGAACCCCGATCCGACCGAACCAAGATATGTTGACCCTGAATCTCTTACTCCTGACTTCAATCTTGACTCCGCCCTCGAATCGTATGATGCGAGCGAACGTCACTTCGCTATCAGCCTGGACAAATCTATCGCCCACTCATCCCGCTTTATCGTGGAAGAGCATCCGCACAGCGACCATGTTCCGGAAACGCTTCCCGCCAGAAGCGAAGGAAGACCGATTGTTCCCAAACAAGTGGCGGACTCCAGCGAAGGATCCTTACCAGATTCAAAGCAACGCGATTCGTTAGAATTCTTTGGGCACAAAGTGAATCAGGCTGAACAGGACAATGGGTTGCCCTGGCGCCAGGAAGTAAGCGCCCGTTTAACCAAATATCAGGCCCGGAGGCGCGCCAAAGAGCCCCGCTATCCCTCATTGCAGCTCAAGTTCGAGACGCAGGAAACGTGGCGTAGCTCGGCGGCGGTGGAATTATGTTCAAGCCCAATTTCCAATACTCCACTGCCGGCAGAGCGTGCCCCGGTCACAAGTACTTCCCAGCCGGCAATTCCGCGCCCCACGTTTCCATCGCCCCCTGTTGAATCCCCATCGAGGGTTATTGAGTTTCCCCGCTCTTCGACGGTTGCCCCAAATCATTCGGAGGAACTCGCAGAGCCGGTCTTTGTCCGTCCGCGAATCATGGAAGCTCCGGAACTTGTTCCGGCCGCGCCCGCCCTCGGGGGCATTCTGATTGAACCCGTGGACGCACCAGCGTCTGAAAAGCGCCCGGGCTTCGAGATGCCCCTTCAGGCCGCTCGAATGGCAACACGGCTAGCGGCTACTCTAATTGACGCGTTAATTGTCTTCGCGGGAGTGGCTCTCTTTGCCTGCATTTTTTGGCGGGTTACAGGTTTGATCCCTTCGATGCGCGCCGCCGCTCCAATCCTGGGCGTTCTCAGCGTGATTCTATGGTCGGGTTCTCAATATCTGCTGGTGGTTTATTGCGGCGTCACCCCAGGTTTGAAACTCGCACGGTTGCGCTTGAGTCATTTTGACGGCAGCCCAGTTCCGCGAAAAATGCGGCGCTGGCGTGTACTCGCATCCATACTGTCAGGAGTGTCCCTGGGTTTGGGATACGCATGGTCCTTCCTCGATGAAGACCAGTTATGCTGGCATGATCGGATTACCCGCACCTACATCGCCCCGAGAGGATGAACGCACGCGTCGTAGGACAGTCACGGCATCGTTGCGCGACTCGGAGAGCTTTGCCTATCCTTTTGTGTTAGATTTTTAAACTTGTACCTTTCGATCTGACAAGCCAAATGTCAACTACAGCTCAACCCATGCGGCCAGCGGTCAAAGTGTTTGTCGCCACCACGGTGATGCTGACATTCATCTCGTTCTGGCGC